>DALYNO010000006.1:0-14504 GCA_031975295.1 Anaerocolumna sp.
AGAATTATCTCCGGAAAAAATCGATGAAAAAATAATAACTAAGGAAAAAGAACTTCAAGATTTAAAAGATGTATATAATTCTCCAGAAGACCTAAAGACAACAACGATTGATGCACTAAATGATTATGTTCAAACTTATATAGAAGTGGCACAGTCAGCTTTAGATGAGTATGGAAAATATCTTGCAGCATTTGACTATAGTAAAAAAGCTCTGAAATTGCGTAAAAGCAAGGCAACTACCACTGCAAACATTACAAGTAGTTCTGATCATTTATTTATGCATTTATGTCTGTTTTTAGGTATGCACCAGTTAATAATGGATAATCACGTTCCTTATATATTACCATTTTTAATTATTGATCAGCCAAGTAGACCTTATTTTAATAATAGTACCTTTGATTACAATAAGAGTAAAGAAAGCTTATCTAAAAAAGATGATTGGAATAAGGTAAAAGAAATATTTCAGTTAATGAATATCTATTTTGAAAATATATTGAAAGATAATCATCATTTTCAAATTATATTACTTGAGCATGTATCTACTGATGCATGGGATAAATGTGATCACATTCATTTAGTTGAGATATTTGATGGTACAAGTAATGCACTTATACCACCAATTGAAAAAAACGAAAGTAAACATCAAATGCCGAAAAATGAGGATGATTCTCCAACAAGTTAAGTCCATCAATGAGGATAACATTGAAATATACTTTTTTTATTTTCTCAAATTTTTTCTGCTGACACTAAACCCTCAGCGTGCTGAGAATGCTATTGTTAAATCAATAGGAGCAAGATACAGAATGAATGCCTTCTCCTGCCTTATTTACTGTGCATAATAAGCTATTCTGTTCCATCGCAATGCTGGATTTAAAGTTTGATTGATATAGGAAGGAGGTATAGGATGGCACAAGTTACAAGAAATGCCTTAAAAGGATATAGTTATCAAGATTATGTTTACATTTTGTTTATAACTTTAATGGATACAGATGATGAAATTCTCTTAATTGACGCAGAAGTGGGCAAGAATAAGAAAAAACACGATTTTGACGATATAAGGCTATTCACAAGAGAAAAGGAATATTTAGTACAAGCTAAAGACTACAAAGAGTTTGATAAGGATAAATTTAAAGTTGATTCTGATTCGATAACAGTAAATGATGTAACGAGCAAGCTAAGTAAAGATACAGGAAATATTTTTGTTTTGCATAATTGTCCATTAGAAACGGATTGCTGCGTATGGGGATTAAATGCAATCGAAAAGGATAATTTATTTATTATTCCGTTGCCTGCCGGATACATTGAGGAGAGTATAAGAAAAAGATATGGACGGAATATTGAAAGAGAAAATCAAATTATTCACTTTGCTAAAGAGCGATTGTCAAATGAAAACTTTTTATGTAAAAAAGAAGAACTACCTGAAATGAAATTGTTTAGGCAAAAGATGGAAAGCGAGACTATATTAATAAGAGATGCTATCTGCCAAGTAGAGAATGGTATTTTTTATATTGTAGGTAAGCCCGGTGTAGGAAAAAGCCATTATGTTCATGAATTGGCAGCAACTTTAGAGCATAGCTTAATATACCATTTTTGGATAGGATCTCTAGACGAATATATAAATGAAAGATTACAGTATGAAAACTTTATTAAAGAGTTAGGCTATCGAATTTATAATGATTGCAGGAAATTCACAGAAGAAGAGTTGATTGAAAAAATCCGTGAACAAAATAAGATTTTGATTATAGACGGTTTAGATCACGTTGAAAATTATAATGAGAGGCAATTAGAAAACTATTTTAATTTTTTTAACAAATTGAATGAAATAAAAACGATTATACTAACCCGACCATTACGTCATGCTATAGGCAAAAATACATATCAGTTAGGAAATTGGAACATCAAGGAAACCCTGTGCTATCTGGAAAAATGTCATCATATTTATGATGGGAAAATTCAGCAGGAGATTTTTCGAATTACTGACGGATACCCAATACTAACATATTTTAGTTCGCGACATTATCTGCTGTATGGAGAATTAGAATCTACTGAAAAAGTAGTAGATATAAATGAATATTATAGGCGACTAACAGAAAAAGCAGGTATTCAGAAGGCTATGCTGATTTTTAACACCACAAACAGTTTCCTGACTAAAGAGGATGTCAATATTATAACTGCTAATAAGATGCTTTCTGAAATGATTTTTGACAGTATTAAGACATATCCATATTTGTTCCAACAAAGATATAATCGGATAATGCTCATTCATGATAGTTTCAATACATTTTTGCGAGGAGAAACAGCAGGGCATGAAGAAATTATGGAACCCTATCTTGAAAATCTTGAGAAATCGTTGGCTAGTGGTGATATTAGGTTTATGTCTCGATTGATGTCGCTATCTATTTCCGAAAACATAAAAGATGAGTTGTTGAAAAAATACTCTAACTTTGATGCTTTTTTTGACTTAGTAGAAACAACATGGGACATAGAATCAATCGTAGAATTTTACAATCAGTTATTACAATATTTATCGTTGAAAACAGCAAATATTTTAGATGTATATCAATATTATTCGTTTATTTTGATTCAAGAATGTTGTGGAAGAGTTTATGTTGGTTACGATATGGGGATGCTCTATCAGCAAGTGGCTTATGCATATAACAGCAAAAAGCACTACTTGAACGAAGTTTTTAGTAATGGTACATTATTTAAAATTTGTGAATTGATATTCAAATTTGATGAGGACGGGATTACAATAAATAGTAAATCTCCTATTGAACCAAATGAGTCGGTTTTTAAGCATGAAACAGAAAAACGATTTTTAGAAGCTATGGATAAGGATATTAATTATTTTGAAAAGTATTTAGAAAAGTTGGATTATGAGGAATTTATATCTATATTACTTCAGGCTCAGGGAGAAGAAAATATAAAATATAATGACTGCGCTCAATTCATAGTTAATCAGTATCTGGATGAGCAGGAGTTAAGTAGTATTACAGGAGAATTACAAGATTATATTGATGGAAAGGCAATAAATGAATCAATAAGTACAGTTGGAGAGTTGTTAAAAACATGTGGTATTAGATTTGCAACACCAAGCAATTTATTGGCATATTGTAAATATATTCTTTTTTCTCTAGGAAAGTTGGAAAAAGATAACCCATTTAGGAAAGAATCAATAAAAGCATTACTTTTTAGCAAGCAAAGACAATGTAGTGATAAGACAGCCGATGTAGCAAATTATATCCGCTTGGCTTTATATGAAAGACGAGATATTTCTATTGCAGAAGCAAATTATTGTTATCTTATGCTTCAAGAGGAAAAAGATTATAGTGCGCTTTGGTTACCAGAAGCAACTATGATGTATGAAAAAAAGCTTCATATATCGCTGACAGAATCGTTTAATATCTTAACTGATATTATGAATTTATCTAGTAGAGGTTTGAATGATTTAATAGATAAATATATCAATAGGTTAAGTAAAGATGAATTTAAGTATCTCATTGAGACAGGTTTTTTAGAAAGCAAATATCCGTTTAACGTATATAACTGGAAACCTGAATTAGTAGATTGTGTGCCAGAAGAATACATTTATAAACAATTGGTTCAGCTTATAGCAAGTAGCCATTACTCAAAAATTATAGAAGAAAAAGATTGGATATACTTGCTTAAATCAAAGTATGGAAAAATGGCAAAAGATTTGGTGGAATCCCATGGTTTTAGAATTTATAGTCTTGGTATAAATTTGGATAATTCTTATAGAGAAAAGAGATACAATGATAGAGGTTATGTGAATCCGGAAGATAAACCTCAAATTGTTGAGGATGGAATTGCATGTCTGGAACTTGCAAGTTATAAGAGTGGAAACAATGATTCTTTTCCAGACTTATCACTGTTTGAAATATATTCCAATGAAGAACTAATGCAAAATTTTCTTCAAATAATTCATATTTCTTTAACGACAAAAAGTAAAATTATTAAAAAATACGGAAACATGTACAGTTATGTTGCTAATATACCGATGTTTGCTGAACGTATCGGATATGACATGGATTATAAAACAATGTTTGAAATATTTAAACAATTTTTATTTACAACAGGCGTAGTGATACATAAATAACTGTGATTAGTATTTTCAACAGAAAAGTAAACATTAAAATTTGGCAGTAATTCTGTTGTCAATAAGATCATCACCAATCTAAATTATATGCTATGATTTTAACAATCTAATTTGAGGATTAATTGTGTTAAAGCAACCCTGAAAAAGAAAGAACAGTTGCTCAATGTAGGTTTATGAAGCTTCCTAAAAGGCCCCACCAGGTTCAATTGGCATCTTTTTTATCTCCTCAAGGCACGTCGAGACAATAGTTGCACTACATCGGAAAGATACGTAAAAATCCTTGATTTTAGGCACTTTGAGAGACATTTCATGTTTTCTCAGGGAGACCGAAAAGAGAAGAAAAAAGCAATTTCTGATGGAGTGAACGTGTCGGTGGTTCTGGACATGGTGTTGGGGAACACATAAATCTACAGTTCATAATTTGGACGAAACGTTGTTATTTTTATCATTCAATTAAATATTAAAATGTCGAAGAGACCGCTTATTTTCAAGCTTTTGAGAATGAGCGGTCTCTTTTTGTTTGGAAACAAAGGCAACTGAAATTTAGTAATTAGGAGAGGTGGTGACTTAAATGGAAGAAGAAAATTCAATGTGTTCCAATTGGCAAGGAGACCAGGGAATAGAGAGTGATAAGGATAATAAACATGAGAAAATTGCTGTTATTCCACTAAATCAGCTAAAAGATTTCAAAAATCATCCTTTCAAAGTGGAACTAAATACGGAATTGTTTGAACTGATGCAGAGCATTGAGAAGGAAGGAGTATTGGTTCCGTTACTGGCAAGACCTAATCCTGAGGGAGAAGGTTATGAAATTGTAGCTGGTCATAGAAGAAAGGCTGCGTGTGAGTGGGCTGGAATAACAGATATACCTGTTGTTATTCGTAATCTTGATGATGAGCAGGCAATAATTGCAATGGTTGATAGCAATCTTCAAAGAGAGAATATCAAACCCAGTGAGAAAGCTTATGCCTATAAGATGAGATTAGAGGCGATGAAAAGGCAGGGGCAGAGGACGGATTTAACTTCTTGCCAAGTTGGCAAGAAGTTAAAAAGTGAAAATCCTACATTAGAATTGCATTCAGTTGAAGCAACGAATGATTCGGACGGTCTTTGGAAGATTCAAAATAATGATGGTGAGAGAATTCAGTCAAGTAAAGAATTAGCTATGCAGATGGGAGAAAGCCAAAGGCAGATAGCACGTTATATTTGCCTGACAAATTTGATTCCAAAAATCTTAGATATGGTAGATGAAGGAAAGATAGCATTTACTATTGCTGTAGAACTTTCTTATCTTAAAGAAGAAGAACAATATGAACTTTACGCAGTTATAGATTTAGAACAATGCACGCCATCCTTATCACAGGCAAATCGGTTAAAGCGAATGAGCCAGTCGGGCAATTTAGATATGGATGCTATGTATGATGTTCTAGGAGAGGAAAAACCAAACCAGAAGGTACAGATTAAGATACAAGCTGAGCGGTTGGATCAATATTTCCCAAGTAATTATACAGATAGGCAAAAGGTAGAATTAATCGAAAAACTAGTGAAGAGTTGGCATGACCAACGGATACAGAAGAGGTAGTTTAATGATATTTAGAAGGAGGAAGCGTAAAATGGAAGATAATCATATTGAAGTAATAGGAGTAGATCATGGCTGGGCCAATTGCAAAACTGTTGGAAGTGTTTTTGTTTCGGGAGTGAAAGAAATTTCAACGGAACCGGCATTGTATGATAATGTTTTGGAATATGAAAGTAAGTATTATAAAATCGGCGGTGAGAGATTAGAAGTTAAGGAAACAAAAGTTACAGATGAAAATTATTATCTGCTAACACTAGCAGCTATTGCAAAAGAATTAAATCGAAGGGGAATGAGAAATGCCAATATATTTTTAGCAGCAGGACTTCCGCTTACTAAATTTGGTAAGGAGAAACCTGATTTTATTGATT
This sequence comes from Anaerocolumna sp., assembly GCA_031975295.1. Taxonomy (GTDB): domain Bacteria; phylum Bacillota; class Clostridia; order Lachnospirales; family Lachnospiraceae; genus Anaerocolumna. Next base: position 6,065 of record DALYNO010000006.1, read on the forward strand.
ATCTATTTAAGAATAAGCAAGTCACTTTTCGGTTTGAGAAGGAAACCTATCGCATTACGATTGTTAAGGTAGCAGTATTTCCACAGTGCTATGCAGCCATGGCAGATAAAATGCCTAAAACAAACCGTAAGCAGATTGTTGTAGATATAGGGAGTTGGACAATCGATATTATGCCAATTAAAAATTGCTTACCGGATGAATCATTGTGCGACACTATAGATGAAGGTCTAATTACTTGCATAGGTAACATTAATAATCAGTGTGTCAGACAGTTAAGTGGCAAGATTGATGAAAGTGATATTGTTCAGATTATGATGGATGGAAAGAGTGATTTAGATATGGCTTATCATAAAATTGTTACGAAAGAAATTGAAGAATTTGCTGAAGGTATCTATAAAAAACTGATTGCTCATGGTTACAATCTGAATACAACACCGATTACGTTTGTTGGAGGTGGAGCAACAGTCATGAAGCTTTTTGGAAGTAGAAAGCAGAGCAATATTAATTATCTGGAAGATATTAAGGCGAATGCAAAAGGTTATGAATTTCTTGCCAAAGTATTTTTGAATTCGAAGCGAGGAGGCGGATTTAATGGCAAATCGTAAGGACGATGGAGATTATCACAATGTAAGGTGTGGCAGGAATAATCCTCAGCATGTGTATGTGAATAAGATATTGAGCGATTTAAATATGGATATCTATAAATCTAAGAATCAATTTATTATTGATGCAGTTGAGGCATATTGTAAAATGCTAAATCAAGATGATCTTACAGTAAATGCAACAATTGAGAGGGCTAGAAGAGAAGGCTATGTTACGAGGAAAGATTTAGATGAGATTAAAAGAGATATTTGTAGTAGAGTTGTTAAAGAAGTGCAACAGGAAGTAATATCTATGTTAGGAACTGCTTTAGCTGCAAAACAGTCAGTAAATGTAACAGAAGAAACAACTAAGGTGAAAGAAGATAACTTTGGTGAAGTAAATGATGCTGTTGTCGGCTTAGCAACAAATTGGGTTGATTAGATGGAGGTGCATTATGATAAAGAGCATAATAATCAAAATTGGATGTGTTTTATTAATGATATTAAAGGGAATTGTATGGAGTGCGCTTGCAGTACTTAAGCTTGCACTGGAATTCCTCAAAGTTACACTTTTGTTATTTGGTCTTGTCATGAGAGTATTTCTTGCATTTGTAAGGGTGGGAACAACGTAAGGAGGTGAAGCTTATGCTAGTAGCTGGATTTAAGGAATATTTAAAGAACCGCAGATTTGTGCAGTATTTCTATAAACTGCAAAAACAGATGATTCGTTAGGAGGATGAAGATGCATTTTATACGGGACAAACCATAGGTTGTCTCCGTGTAACCGAATAGAAAGTCTAAGGACTTCCAACTGTATAGTGGATAGGTTTGAAACGGAAAACAACCAAGCCTATCCCTTATAGAAGGAGTGGATAGGCGTCGTAAACAGCTTGAAATATAGCTGTTTTTTTATTGCCCATAATTATAACAATTAGAAAGAATGAGGATTAGAAAATGAAAGAGATTTTTGAACAGTATGGATCAGTAATTATTGCAGCAGTAGCAATTAGCGCGTTAGTAGCCATCATCGTAATGCTTTTAGCAACAGATGGAGTAGTAGCAAACTCCTTTAAGAACTTGATCGACAGCTTCTTTAACAGAGCAGCAAGCACGATTACAGGCTAATTACAGTAACACAGTAAACCAATAACAACAAATTAGAAAGAATGAGGAATAGAGAATGAAAGAGATATTTGAACAGTATGGATCAGTAATTATAGCAGCAGTGGCAATCAGCGCATTAGTAGCCATCATCGTGATGCTTTTAGCAACAGATGGAGTAGTAGCAAATTCCTTTAAGAACCTGATCGACAGCTTCTTTAACAGAGCAGCTAGTACGATTACAGGTTAATCTAGCAGATCAGATAGTTTATCGAAAAAATTACACAGAGAGGGGATAAGTTCCCCTCTTGGAAAGGAGTTTTATGGAACGTACTACAAAATGGGAATTGGTACCCGCACATTTTGGACCGCTTTGGTCCTATGTGGAAGATGATGAAATCACAGACATTGATTTTAATGGCAGAGACCTGTGGATTACCAATACTGCAAATGAAAGAATTAAAGTGGAGGAACACGGTGTTACAAGAGAGTTTATCGAGAAGTTCAGCCATTATATTGCAAATAACGTAAGTAAGGCATTTAACAAAGTGGAAAATCTGTTAGAAGCAGATACGGATACTCTTAGAATCAGCATTGTCCATGAATCCTCTGCGATTTCAGGACGATCAGTTTGTATCAGAAAAACACTTCCAACTGTCCGAATGACCAGGGAAAGCATGATTACAGATGGATATTGTAGCGAGGAGATATTAGAGCTACTTACAAACTGTGTGAAAGCACGTATGAATTTTGTGTTCTGTGGAGAACCGGGAGTTGGAAAGACAGAAGGGATAAAATTCTTTTCTCAGTATATTTCAGAAAGTGAAAGAGTGATTACCATTGAGGATACTCCAGAACTTCATTATCGTGAGATTAACCCAGATAAGGACTGTGTGGAACTTATGGTATCAGAAGGATTTGGATATACAAAAGCAATTAAGACAAGTCTACGTCAGAATCCAAAGTGGCTGATGTTATCGGAAGCTCGATCTGTGGAAGTGAAATATCTGCTAGAGAGCTTATCAACAGGAATTAGAGGCTTTACCACCATTCATACGGATGATGTAAGAAAGATACCAGATCGAATCTTAAACATGCTTGAGAGCAGGATGGATGCTGACAGAATGGAAAATGATATTTATATGTTTATTGATGTAGGAATTTTAATCCGCAAGAAGCAAATGGAAGATGGAAAAGTACACAGATATATTGATCAAGTTTGCTTTTTTTACAGAGAAGATGGTAAAAATATAACTTTTCCAGCGGTTTTGAATGGCAAGTTTGTAGAAAAAAATCTTCCAAGTCCGGTACTTGAGAAATTTGAACGTATGGAAATCTCACCATTTACCTGTAAAGGAGGGAACTGATTATGAAGAAAAAGAGTGGAATTAAGTATCTCAGATACCGAAATCTGACTCAGGAGTTAGCAAAGTATGGGTATGAGTATACACCGAAAAAAGCCCTGTTTGCATATGGAATGATCGTTCTAATGGCAGCCATTTTTGGACTGCTATATAAACTAGAGCAGCCATATATTGCTGCAATAGGAATTATTGGAGTGGTCTTTTCACCAATGGTGATCTTACAGACGATGAAGGGCAGATACCATACCACCATGTTTTCCTTGGCGAATAACTATATGGAGCAGTTTTTGTATTCTTTTAAGAGAAACGGAACGGTATTGAATGCTTTATTAGAGACAGCAACAATTTTTGATGAAGGAATATTTCATGAAGCTTTAGAGAGAGCCATAGTGCATATTCAGTATACAACGGATAGTGAAGATCCAGAGAGAGAAGCCTTAGATATAGTAGGAGAATTTTTTCACTGTGAGAGAATCGATGCAATACACTCCTTTGTTATCGGTGCCCAGAGACGAGGTGGAGATGCAGGAGGAAGCATTTTATTACTTGCGAAGAATCGAGCAATGTGGGCGGAAAGAGTCATGAATCTTCAGAAAGAATTTCAGATTGTAAAGCGAAATATTATGATTGCGCTGGTTGCTACAATGCTCATTTGTATACTTCCACTTTATCTACTTGGTGGGGACTTGGATATCAGTTCAATTCCACTTTGCCAGATATCTGCGGTAGTACTAATTGGAATCTGTATGCTGATTTATGTGAAAGCAGATAAGAAACTTTGCAGAAGCTGGATTGAGAAAGAAGTGGATAGCACCGGAATGGGTAAAAAATATCTTCAGGTCAGAGATTATGATGAAGCAAAGGAGGCGAAGAGTAGCCAGAGGATGGCAATTATTCCAGTCATTCTTTTTATCGGTGCTTTTATCTATTTTAAAAATATCGCAGTCTTGGTAACTGGAGTTGTTGTGGTGTTGTTCTTCTTAAATCAACATAAAATAGGTCATAGTCTTGCTATGAAAAAGGTGGCAAGGGAGATTGAAAAGCAGTTTCCAAACTGGTTGATGGAAGTGGCTTTATTGTTACAGACAGACAATGTTCAGATGGCAATCCGTAAATCCATGGATAGTGCACCAGAGGTATTGGTTTATGCGTTGGAAGATTTGATTGATCAGTTAGAGGAAGATCCGAATGCCATTGAACCGTATCACAGATTTCTGAAAGAATATCGCAACCCTGATGTGCAGTCAGCCATGAAAATGTTATATGCTCTTTCCAGTGGAAATGCAGGTGATGTCACAAAGCAGGTAGAAGAATTGATTGATCGTAACAATGCAATGATGGATAAGGCAGAAAAATTAGAGCAGGAGGATAAGATTGCCGGAATGAAGGTATATATCTTACTACCGTCCTTATTAGCTTCTTTTAAGTTGATGGTGGATATGGCACTGCTGTTAGTAGTGTTCCTTCAAAACCTGACCTTTGGAATGTAGGAGGGAAAGATTATGAGTACAACGATTAAGACGTATGTGGGCATTTTCATACTCCTGTTATCCGTATTTTCTATGGCGGGAGTGATGTCAGCCTGTATCGATGCAAATAATGCAAGGGACTTTCATGCCTCTGTAATGGCAGAGATAGAAGATTCCAATTTTGCGCCAAGTGTTATCAGTGCCTGTAAGGCGCAAGCAGAAAATGCAGGATATGAATTGTTAATTGACAGTAACAGCATAGTCAAAGATGAAGATGGGAAACCAACTCTGATGGAAGTAATCTTAAAATATGAATATCATATTGATTTCTTTGGAGTGGTAAGTTCTCAGCAGATTCGCGGATTTGCAAGATAGAGGAGGCGGAGACGATGAAGTTAATTATGGAGCAGTTTGGAAGTAGCATTATTTATGCAATTGCAGGAAGTGGAATGGCAGCAATTCTGATTGGTTTTTTAAAGGTAATCAGTAGTTAGGAGGAAAGGATGCAAGAAATATTTGAAGAATATGGAGAGTTTGTAATGGAAGCAATCAGTGGAGTGCTTTTACTTGGAATACTTGCTCTTTTCTTTTTAGGAACGCCAATGACCGCAATGATACAGAAATTTATCACGAGTGTGTTAGGAGGCGGTATGTAAGATGAAAGTGATATTTCAGGAGTTTGGAACGGCAATCATAGCAATTATAACAGCCGTTCTTATCATTGGAATTTTATTTGGAATTTCGGTATCCGGTAGGCATGGAATTTTAGAAATTGCAGGTGCGGCAACAAACAAAGAAGAGGTTAATTATACTTCTTATAGTGACTTTGATTCAGTAGTCACATGGCATAATCGGACAAAACCGGTTGCAGGATATACAGCAACTTTCGGAAGATTTTTTGCAATCGAAAATGCAAATTTTTTAGAACGATATTATGCAAAGGATATGGAAGGCAGTATTTATCCAATGGATGAAGTAATCATTGCAAAGTTGTTTACAAATAATATGTTTGGTAAAATATTAGACATCAGAAAAGCAGATGGAACAAGTGTTATGAGTGCTTATTCAGAGGCTAATGGAAGTACCCGCTTTCCCAGTGCAGGAGTCTATGGGGTCTATTTCCAGATCAGAGACAGAGAAAATCTGACCAGTGTCTGGAAGATACCGATTGCTGTGGATGAGAGGAGAAATTAGCCGATGAAGAGTGTGTTTTTAGGATTTGGAATTACGATTTGTTCTATTATATCTATTGTTATCGTCATGACTCTTTGTGGTACGAATATAAGGCAGAATGAGTTGAATAGGGCAGTTGATAGTGCAATAAAGGATACGGTGGAGAATCAGTTTGATGACACAACCTATTCTGTAAATAGCAATGATGAGTTTGTGGCTGATTTTATGGAAGATTTGTTAGTGCAAATTAATTCTGATTGTTCCGTGGTAGTAAATGTACTGGATGTAGATTATCAAAAGGGTCTATTATCCGTTGAAGTGATTGAAAAATATATACATCCCATTGGAACAGAAGGGAAAGTTTCCGTAAAGCGAACGGTAATTATGGAGCAATATACTGTGCCAATTGGTGGGGCAAGATGAAATTAGAAGGAGGATTTGGATGAAAGAGCCGTTAAAGAAGTTTTGGAAGAACCACTGGAAAACAGTGATTGCAGTGATTGTTTTGACAATATTAGTTGTTGGTATTGTTGTTTATAACAATTGGGATTCAAAAAATAATCCAGTTGAAGTAGTAGCAGATACAGGTATGATAGGTGCTAACATATCAGAGGAACCTCAGATAACAGAAGAGATAATAAGTGCTGTAGTAGAAAAGTCGACAGTTACAGAGAATGCTACAAAGGAAGTGACAGAAGCTGCTTCTGTCATAGAAAGCAAGCCGACAGTGAAACCGGAAGTCGAAGATAAGAATAATACAAAACCCAACAATGAAGATTCTAATAAGAAAGGAACAACAGAGAAGCAGTCAGAAGAACCAGAAGCTACCTCAACTACAATGCCAACAGTAAATCCCGTACAAGAAAATAAGTACGTTCCAATTTCAGAGGGATGGAAAGCTTCTGAGACAGCAAAGGGAGACATAACATCTGCTCAAAAGGCAGATATAGATAGTATGATTGAAAGCTGGAAGAGTGGCACCATGACTGATGCAGAGCTGAAAGAAAAAATCGTAGCATATTTGGAGGAGCAAGGTATTGAGTATATGGAAGTTAGCATTACCAGTAAAGGATATGCACTGTATGATGCATTACCGGAAGTTGATTTAAGAGATGGTGGCAATTTGTATTCTTTTGTAGGAACTTACAGCACGGGAAAGCAGAATCCGGATGGAACCAATAAGACGGTGTGTTACAATTGGTCTGCATTTGTATTTTAGGAGGAATTGAATAAATGAAGAAATCATGGAAAACAGGCTTACTCAGTCTGTTTTTCTTTTTGTCAATAATAGGAGTTGCCATAGTAGTCCCACCTCAAGAAGTTAGGGCAGGAAACTTTGATAATGCTGTTGATTTTTATAATAATTATGGATCAGGCATTGTGTTTAAGGATGGCTATTTTTATTACGCGACAAGGGGAAAAGCAGCAACAGCAAATGTTAGTACAACGCATTGGAGTACAATTGGATATCGAATGAGAGTTAATACAAGCTCACAATCCACATATATTTACTTTAATTTGTCTGGGTACACGGTAGAAACAGTAAATGAAGTGTATTCCGATGGATATATTTATGATTTATGCAGGATTAATCTTAGTTATGTGAAATCAAAACTGGCGCAGACAAATAGGACTGCTTATAACGAATTTATTATTAACGGTGGATACTTGATTGTAGACAGTTGTATGATTACTGTAAAAATTGATCGATATGGGAATCGTACGAATAGTGGTTCTATGGATGATTATGGGAACTTCTGGGGAAATGTTTATACAGATTATAGCGGGATAGCAAATGCTGCACCCTGGAGTAATCCTAGTTCCTTGCATAGTTATTTTAATAAGACTATTAATTATGTGACAGAATTGAAGTCGAGACAAGTTGTATATGTAAGATATCAGAATGCCGATGGAGATTATGGAGGATATAGTCTAGTAATCAACAAAGATTATGTATATGGAGAGACCGTTTCATGGTCAAGAAGTGCAGATACCTGTTACAATGCTGCCAGTATTTCGTATACAGCAAAGCAAGATAAAACGTCCTATGTTTCTGTTACCAGAAAGCAATATGTGCAGAATGTGTATGTGAAATATCAGGATGCCAATGGAAATTATAGTGGTGATTGGGGACTGGCAAAAAGTCAGAATCTGTATTATGGTTCTAATTTTGAATGGTCATACGGAGAAAATGATTGTTACAATGCAAGTTCAATCAGTAAGTATACCGTGACAGAGGCAAAGAACCACTATATCTATATTTCGAGGAAGAAGTATACAGTAAGTGTAAGTGCAGGAACTGGAATTGAAAGTGTGTCTGGTGGGGGCAGTTATTATTATGGAGCAACTTCTACAGTGGATGCATCTGTGAAAATAGGATATACGTGGAAAAACTGGAGTGGTACTTATACTTCCATTAGTAAGAGATATTCCTTTACTGTAGTAGGAAATGTAGCATTAACTGCAAATGCTGAAGCAAATACGTATTATATTGTATTTTATCCAAACGGTGGAAGTGGGACAATGACAACGATGACTTGCAAGTATGACCAAACATATACTTTACCAGCAATGAGTTTTACTCCACCTGCACATCCTTGTACTTACCTTGGGTGGAATACGGATGCCAATGCTTATTCGGCAAGTTATTCTGAAAGTCAGCAGTTTCGAAACTTGACGAGCATAGATGGATATACTTTGTATTTTTATGCAATATGGGATTATGCACCGGATCTAACATGCAGTGACAGGT
>DALYNO010000006.1:14514-15030 GCA_031975295.1 Anaerocolumna sp.
TACTTTATATGAGGCAAAAACGGGCATTATTACTGAGGCTGAGTTACTTAGAACAGTAAAATCGACGGACAGGGAAGATGGGACAACGCAGAGCAGGGTCAAGAACTATTTGTCGACTATGTTCACAAGCTTTTCCGGTTCAGGAGAATTGGTAATTACCTATACAACAACTGATAGCAGAAATAATACGACAGAGAAGCAGGTTAAGGTTAAGATAGTTGATACGGATGCAACTGTAGAAGGTCCGATGGACTTTGATGGGAAGAAGCAATATGCAAGGTTTATCGATTCAAGATATTATTTGAAGTCTTATGAAAATGGTGGATTAGAATCGACTTCTAAGTGGAAAAGTGAGGTGACTTACAAAGATACTCTGGAAGCAGCGATGTACAATGTGAAAGGTGAAGATGGTAATTGGTCACATACAGTAAAGACTTGGGAATTTTCGAAGGATGATATTGATCAGGTCAAGCAGTATGTGAAGGATAATGGGATGGGAAATTCGAAGAATGATGT
>DALYNO010000006.1:15040-24521 GCA_031975295.1 Anaerocolumna sp.
ATGATGTGAGTTTAGGGCAGTTTCTTAACTTGATTCAAAGATGTATAAAATAAAATATTTCATATTTATGTTATATGATTAGTTCTGCAATGTTGATAGTTACAAATGAAATACGAGCAAGGTATTATATTGCAAAAAGGTAGGAATCATGTGTATTTTGAATATGACATTGAAATTCGTAGATTTATATTATAATCAGAATCAAATATTTGGAATATTATGAATGCTAATAGTATAAAAATTATTTATTTGATATAATTTTATTAGTACAAGAACCCAAAACTTTGAGGTAATGATGTTTTAGTAGTTTGAGTTTGTTTTTAGGAGGGAGAATTAAAAAAATGAATTTTGTTCGAAAAAATATTGGTTGGAAAAAATATTCAAATGAATTTTCTATCGTTATTCTAAATGAAGATTGGTATGAGTATAAAGAAAAATTTATTTTAGAAAAGGTTGATTATTTATCCACAGTATCAAATCTAAATATAGAAAGTTTTCTTTCCATAATCGAGGATATAAACAACATGGTGGCATTTGATCTAGAAGATAGTACTCCGTTAGAACTTCCGTCTCAATTTATTTGTAAAGGAGATGAAAATGCAAAGAAAAAATATATTCTTTATGTGGATTACGCTAATTTGTTAGGAACAGTTTTCTTTTATGTTGCAAAAGATATTAATAAATCTTTACGTATTTTACAAGGGAAAAATGGTATGGTATCTACCCAGGATATGTTGAAACAAGCTCTTAATGATCTTGAATATAGATCAAAACGAAGCGAGAATCCCTATGGGGCAACATTGTCATTGGCAACACTTATTGAAAGGCAGTTAGTTGACAGTGTATCTCAATCGTATAAAAAGGAATTTCTTAAGATTCTATATGAACAGAAATTACATGGACAGATACAATTAGAAAATACTGATGATATTTTGTTTGACTTTTTATATTTGACTTATATTGAGGAAAAAGAGTTTACAGTAGAAGAATTAAAGTTTGATGTTGTTTATGCTACAACAAAACTTTGTTTTGATTTATTTCTAAAATATAATATTATTGCTGAAAAAGATAAGTCAAGCAAATTTTTTAAGTATATAATTGCAGGAGAAGGATTTTATGGATTTAACGAATTATTAACTACTGAGGAATTTTATTGTAAATATGATCCAAGGCTTTCGAAATGTTTGCAAAATATCTATTTGAAAAAAAATATGAATTTGCGAAATAATCTGGCTCACTGTTCATATGGAAATCTCAATTATTTTGATTCTGGAGTATCATATTTATTGTACTGTATTTGTTTAATACTTACGATATAGGGATTAAATTTAAGTATATGCTATTGGTAAATAAGTTATAAATTAATCAAAGTTATTTGAATAGAAAAGATTAGAAGTCACTCATAACTGAGTGGCTCTTTTGCCCAAAACAGCAACAATTTTTTTGTTTGGGGTGGAAAGGAGGTACGTATGACTCACATACGATTACACCAGAAGGTTCCACCTTAACGGGAATCTTCTGCTTAAAACAACATAACTATTAACAACACCCGCCATTTGTTTGGCGGGATTTTTTTATTTTCAGGAGGAAAAATTATGATGAATTACGAATTATTCAAGGAAGTAGTGGCAGAGAAATTCAAAGAATTTATGCCAGAGGAGTACAAAGATTACAAGGTGGATGTACATTCAATAACAAAAGTGAATCAGACAATGGATGGAATTAATCTGGTTCCAACAGGTGATGACAGATTATCAACTTCACCAACGATTTATATCAACAACATGTACGAGCATTATAAGGAATGTGTAGATTTACAGGAAGTATTACAGAGTGCAGCAGAGTCTATGGTTAAAGCATTTGTGGAAGCACCAAATGTTAGTCCAAAGGTTGATTTTGATACAGCCAAAGATAATATCATTATGGTGTTAGTGAATACGGAGCAGAACAAAGTAATGCTTGAGAATATTCCTAGTAGACAGTTTCAGGATTTATCAATCATTTATCGCTGGGTTGTAGATAAGGACAGAGATGGGATTTCTAGTACGATTGTAAATAATGGTCTTGCAGAAAAATTAGGTATGAATGAAGAACAGCTTTATAAAGCTGCGGTAGAAAATACAGTGCGTTTGTTCCCACCAACCGTGAAATCAATGAATGATGTTATTAGAGATATGATGATGGCAGATTCAAAGGAGTTGTAGTTAATATGTCAACATACACGGATAACTACGTAAATCCACTTGATATGGATGTATGGAATTTAGATTTGAATGATACGAAAGATTGGATTCGAGATAAAGGTGAATTTATGCTGGGGCTTTGTGAACAGTGTATGGGAGATACTTTAAATTCTAGACAGAAATCAATTATTGATCGATGTGTAAGAAAGCTATATATCGACATTGCCAAGGCTAAAGAGAAGTATATTCCTATTATGTCTGATTTCTATCAGGTGTTGCTTGAACAGCCAGAGGATGAAGCAAAGGATATTGCATTATCTCTTGAACTATTTGTAAACGGTTCCTTGAATATCTTTAATCATCAGACCAATGTAGATATTGAAAATCGCTTTATTGTATATGGTATTCGTGATTTAGGAGCTGAACTTTCTCCGATTACCATGTTGGTTATGATGGAAAGTATTCAGAATCGTATCATTGAAAATGCAAAGAATGGGAAAGCTACCTGGCTGTATCTGGATGAATTTCATGTTTTGTTAAATCGTGAATATTCTGCAAAGTATCTTCAAGGGTTGTGGAAGAAGGTAAGAAAACAGGGCGGATTATGTACTGGTATTACCCAGAATGTAGTCGATTTGCTACAGAATTATGTAGCAACAACAATGCTTGCAAACTCAGAATTTGTTGCATTGCTGAAACAGGCTAATACAGATAGCTCTAAGTTAGCAGAAGTGATTGGTATCTCAGATGCGCAGCTTCGTTTCGTAACTAATACTTCAGCAGGTATGGGGTTAATTAAATGTGGTAGTGTTGTAATTCCTTTTGATAATACTATCAGTAAGGATACAGAACTATATAAGCTTTACAATACTAATATTCATGAAAAAATTGCGGAGGAGAAGGCAAAGAGGGTGATGGTTGAATAGAATTGTTTACTAATGCTTGTTATGGTAAAATTGGTTCAGATGTTGGTATGGCATCTGAACAATAAATCTGAATTTGAAATGCAGATTATTTACATTTTAAATAGTTTATTAAATAATTAGGTGATTGCGAAACAAGTTCGCAATCCAGATTGTAACAAGGATAGAATCCTGCTTTGCAGGATTCTTGAGTGGATACGCGAAAAATTTTAGATTTTTGGCACAACAAATAAGCCTCATAAAGTTATTAAGTTGCTAAACTCTATGCAATGAGTGGTTTTAGACTTCGAAGGTACTGGTACTGATGCATTTTATCAGCAACCATTACAGTGACCAATTGGGCAATACCAGCAAGTAAAAGATCCGCATGAAGAGTCTTTTCATTTTGGGTTTTGCGTCCAGCAATACAGAAACTGTCCTTGAAGTGGTTGATGGATTTTTCAACATTAACGCGGATTTTATAGTTATCATCCCATTCCCGCGAACCACGTTCCACGCCAGGATAGGCTCGAAGATTTTTTTCGGGATAGACATAAACCATTCTTCCGCAGGATGAGGTTGTACACGGATTGTCACAATGACAAACCCGCCGTTTAGATTTATTTTCACAGTTGTATTCCCATTTCATTTTAGGGCACACAAATTTCATGCTTGGAAGTTTGCTTTTTAGATGAGATTTACTTCCTTCTCGTTTCATTGGAAGAGACGGATCGTGTGGGCAGCATGGAATACCGCTTTCATTAAAAGTATAGCCATTTTCCTCCATAGAAAGTTTTACTTTTAGAGGAATGAATGCCTTTTCAAATCCAAGTTTCCCGAAAAGAGTTTTGTAGATTTCAATTGTATCAAACGCAGCATCACCAAGAAAAACTTTAGGATTGATAAGTGGGTGCTTCTGAAAGAAATCAAAGAGAACAGGAAGCAATGCTTTTGAATCTGCAAGGGATTTGTCTTCATCTGGAGAACTGGATTTCTTTTCTACCACGATATCAGGATGAGAATTTAAGAAATCCTTATTGTAAAAAGTAATATCGCGAACGATGCCAAGACCATTTGTAATAATACCGAATTTATAAGCATAGCAGAAGTGACCATTGATATACATTTGTTGGATAGCCGGACTGGAAGCAGCATGAGTTGGCATGGAACCGTAGGCAGCCTTATAAGGGTCATAATTCTTGTCAAAGTTGTTTGCTTTAGCAAAAGCTTTCAACTGTTTAATAATACGGTTTGCATACTTCGGATTGTTTTCAGTTACCCTTGCTTCAATTCCAGATGTATCAAAGATTGTCATGGAAGCAAGTTTCGGATCAAGCTTCTGGCATATCGGTTCGGTCAGATCAACCATGTGGTCGAACATTGATTGTAAGTCCAAAAGAAAATCCTGCTTGAAGCGCGTAAATTTAGAAGCATCGGGAACAACATCAAAACCACAGAAATCACGTAACTCCTGAGAGTATTTCAGGAAAATAATCAATAGTGAATCCGTTGGGATTGAGAAAATACGCTGAATAAGAAAAGCCTTGAGCATTGGATAAAGCATATGTTTGCGAGGTCGTCCAGTTAAAGCGTGGAAATGAGTAACAAAAGAAACAGGAACAATTTCATCGAGATTAATGGCTTCATCAAGAAGAGAGAGAAACTCATATTTATCATTGTCAAATTTATTTTGGCAATCTTCGAAAATTTCTGCCAAAGATAGTTGTCTATGTGGTATCATGTAGGTACATCTCCTTTTTGGTGGATTGTTAAAATGGTTTCTAGACAACTCTATTTTAACATAAACCGTTGAGGAGATGTTTTGTTTTATAAAGAAAAAACACCGCAACTATGCGGGTTTTGGCGTTTCGCAAACGCCTATTATTAAATAATGAGCAAAAGGAGAAAAACAATGGAAAATGGAGAAATCGTATGTTATTGCTCTAAGGTTACAAAGGGGCAGATAATAAATGCATTAGTTAATGGTGCAAAAACGTTAGATGATATTAGAGAAATGACAGGTGCTTGTACTTTAGGAAAATGCAAAGAACTAAGTCCAAGGGGAAAGTGTTGTTCTCCAATAATTATTGAGATTATTGAACAATATAAACAGGGAATTTGACACGCAAACTGCACTGGACTCGCTGGTGAGGTTTTACAAAAGTTCGTTACCTATCATACAAATGTTGCGATATATGGTGACTATGCAAGCAAACGATTAAAGAACTTTAGAGAGGCTGGCAAATAGCCAATAAGGTGTCAAATTCCAATTGTCACTCTGAACAGATGTAATCAAACTGAATAATAATTAATTAGCCATTATGGAGTTATTGACTCTATAGTGGCATTTTTTATGAAAGAAGGTGAAAAACTTGAAAATTAAGAAGGTGGATGATAAACCAATGATTATTCATACGAAGGAAAAGACCAAAATCCATATGCATGAAAATAAAGATGCAAAGATTAAAGGTCATAATGTATATACGGTGGATCATTCGCCAATGAGTAAGGGCAGTACAACAAAGCAGACTGAGTCAGTAAATCAGGGAAAGGAATCATTTCGCAAGAGTACCATTCATCAAAATAGATTACACAATCTGAACCCAGTATCTCAATACAGGACGAAACGAAAAGACTCTAATCGTTCTGTAAAGATTAAAAATTCTACTATTAAGAATGCAGGATTAATTAGTGCTAGTACAACGGTAAATCAGTTAGAAGGTGGAGAAGAAATACGAAATAGTGCAATGATTGCTTCCACTATAGCAAGACCAGTAACTGGTTCGGCTTCAAAAGGAGCAGCACTTTTTCGCAAGAAGGTTTTAGAAGAGCGCAAAGATAAGATTAAGAAGGTGGAAGCTGGAAAGAAACTTGGCAGGAAGAAGATTCGAGATACAGCTACTGGTTCAGCACGAAAGTTTGCTAAGGATTCTGCAAAGAAGGCATCCAAAGATTCTGCTAAATTTGCGGCTAAAGAATCTGCTAAAGTTGGAGCAAAGGTGGCAGGAACGGCAGCAGGGACTGCGGCAACAGGTCCGGCAGGACCATTAATTGGATTGGCAGTGGGCGAAGCAGTTGGATTTAAGCTAGACAGAAATGATGTGAAACGAACAAATCGCAATAGAAAGTTAAAATTCTTTTTCGATAAGATGAAATCGGAGGACAATCAGACAGATAGTTTTGCGAAACTTGTAAAAGATTTGATTTTTAAACAAGCATCTGTAGCAATTAAATACATTATCAAATATGTTGGAATTGCGTTGCTTATATTGTTTCTGCTAATTGCAGTAGCTGTGCTTCCCGTAATTCTAATAATTGCAATTATCTATAATTCACCCCTTGCTATATTTTTCCCACCACTGGCAAGCGGAGACACGGTTATGTCTGTTACAAGCCAGTATGAAGCAGAATTCAATCGTGACGTAAATACGTTAGCAAGTAATCATACTGGATACGATGATGGAATTGTCGTATATGTGGATTATGAAGGTATGTCGGCAAGCCCATCAAACTATTATGACATCATGGCGGTATACATGGTGAAATATGGGGTGGGTGATACTGCAACAATTATGAATGATACATCGAAAGCAAAGCTTAAATCAGTTTTTGATGATATGTGCAGTTATACTACAACATCTGAAACTGAAACAGTAGAAAATGAGGATGGAACGACAAGTTCAACAACGGTATTGCATGTCAATGTAACCTTGAAATCCTATAGAGATATGATTTCTATTTATAACTTTAATTCGGATGAAGTTGAGTTACTTGAAATCACAATGGATCCGGAAAATCTTGCATTGATTGGATATACAGGTGGTACCGGTGGTGGAAGTGGAGGTGGCAATGCTGTTTCAGAACTTTCACAGGCGGAGATTACTGCAATAGTCAGTGGAATTACAGATGTAAAAGCAAAGCAGACATGTACTTATGCACTTAACAAGGTGGGATATCCGTATAGTCAGGATTATCGTGACAGTGGAAACTATTATGATTGTTCTTCGCTGGCATATTATTCATGGAAGGCAGCAGGCATAGATATTAGCTATGGGGGAGCAACAACAGCAGCAGCGGAAGGTCAAGGGTTGGATGAGGCTGGAAAGACAGTTAGCTATGAAGAGATTCATCCAGGTGATTTGATATTTTACAGTTATTGCAGTAATGGGCGGTATAAGAATATCAGTCATGTAGCTATTTATGTAGGAAATGGTAAAGCAGTAGAAGCATTAAATGAAACTGTAGGTGTAATTTACCGTGATGTTAGCACAGGTAGTATTGTCATGATTGGAAGACCATAGTGACATAACCAGATTACGAATGTGCAAGTTAATAAAACATGTATGAATAACAGGGCAGAGCCAATAGGTTTTGCCCTCTATTAGATTGGAGGCTATATATGGAACTAAACAATATGATATTAGTTACAGAGAACTGGAAGGGAAGAGAAACTAATTTTCTTCTAACAATTGAGGATTACAAAGAATCCGTAGTGTCAACGTTATATGCTTCACCATCAGATACAGTGGATGCAATGATAGATTTATGTGAAAGTTGGAAAGATGCCAAGCACTGGGCAGAATTATATTTCACTTCAAATAAATCAATAGCTGCTCGCTATTGTAATGGAGAAGAACAACTTCGAAAATTTCTATGTGGATACTTTAATGATTCAGACAATAGTTGGGAATTTGATGATAAAAGATGCAGTGCAGCTAGTCTAGAAATTCTCAAAGGGATAGGAATAACAACGGATGGTAAAGGTTCAGGAATTCAATACACCTATGAAGCGGTAATAAAAACCTTTGAACAGGGCGAAATTCTTCACAATTTTAATGGTTCAGATTATAGAGTGCTTGAGAAACTGTCTGCAAGAAATTTAATGTTAATGAATGAGCGTAATGGTGAGTTTATGGTTGCAATTGGTGTGAATTTTTATGTTCGACATCCTAAAGGCGATATACCAACTACCAATAACATGGTGTATGGAATTGAATGGAATCATGGCATTTATTATGGTCAAACACCATCAACA
The DNA here is from genome assembly GCA_031975295.1 of Anaerocolumna sp. GTDB lineage: Bacteria > Bacillota > Clostridia > Lachnospirales > Lachnospiraceae > Anaerocolumna. The sequence goes on from DALYNO010000006.1 coordinate 23,161, forward strand.
ATAGATTTTAGAGAAATTAGAGATAAGTACGGAGAAGTAAAAGAAGTGATTACTTTACAGGATTTTAGAAATGAACTGGAAGATAAATTTCACTTTTATCGAAAGATGTCTGATGAAGAACTTGCAGAGGAAGATCGGTTAGTTACAGAGGCTGAATATAGAGCGGAAATAGAAGCAGAAAATGAAGCATATGATGATTTACTGCATGGAGAAGTGATAGATGTAGATGGAAGTGTTATTAATTCTAGATCTGAATTTCCGGAGTCATTAAAGCAAGTAGAATTAATGGATGGAGAACTTCGACAAGCTATTGAAATTTATGTTACGGAATGTTCTTCTATAAAACCATATCAGCCTTTTCTTAAAGTAATGTATGAAAGCAGTTTGTTACCACCTGATAAGATTAGTTTTGTTAACAGAACAATTAACCATAGTGGAAAAGAATATTCCCAAGCGTATTCTAATAATGAGTACGGATTGATTGAATACAATCAGAGCCAGATGGGTGTTATGGTTAATTATAAGGGAAGTGATGGAGAACGACATAAATCAGATGTGACTTTTGAACAGATTTATGAGGTCTGTGCATATCTAATTAAAGCTGGTAGTTTTGTGGGGAAAGAACAGGAAGATAGATTCAATCAGTTATGGAGTGAGACACCCTATGATAAGAAAAATCCTATATATCAGGATTTTGAACGCAGATTAGCTTCGTTTAATACACCAAAGCCACAGAAATGTAATTTCCATTTTAATTTATGGGAAGTTGAAACTGGTGGGGCAAAGACTAGATACAAATGGAATATTGCTGCAATTCATACGTTACGTGTAGTTGAGGAGGAAGGAAGACTTGCAACACCAAAAGAACAACAGGTAATGGCTAAGTTTGTTGGGTGGGGCGGTTTGGCTCAGGTATTTAACAAAGAAGATAGTGCGTGGAGTCATGAATTTATAGAACTTAGTAACCTGCTTTCAGAAGATGAATATATAGCTGCTAGAGCGACGGTTAATAATGCTTTTTACACAACACCTGCGATTGCAAGCTGTATGAATCAAGCTTTAATTAATTTTGGATTCCGAAATGGAAATGTTTTAGAACCCTCTATGGGAATCGGCAATTTCTTTGGAAGTCTACCCACACCATTGCAGGGATGTAATTTATATGGAGTCGAGGTAGATAGTATTTCAGGTAGAATTGCAAAGCAGTTATATCAAAAAGCTAATATTAGCATTAACGGCTTTGAAAAGACTACCTATCCTGACAACTTCTTTGATGTGGCAATTGGTAATGTACCTTTTGGTGACTATAAACTATATGATCCAAAGTATAATAAGCATAATTTTCGTATTCATGATTATTT
>DALYNO010000007.1:0-22836 GCA_031975295.1 Anaerocolumna sp.
AATAGAAATAAAAATTAAGAAATAAAAAAAGAATCTAAATGAAAAGGAAAGGAATTAAATTTATGATATATAAAAATAACATGGTTTCAGATGTAAAAATTGCTTATATCGGTGGTGGCTCCAGAGGCTGGGCATGGACCTTCATGACAGATTTGGCGATGGAGAAAGATATTAGTGGTACAATTCGTCTCTATGATTTAGATCAGGATGCGGCTAAGAATAACGAAATAATTGGAAACAGATTATCGGAGAGAGAGGATACGCTTGGCAAGTGGAAATATGAAATGGTACCTTCTCTACAAGATGCACTAACAGATACGGATTTTGTTATTATTTCTATACTGCCAGGAACATTTGATGAAATGGACTCTGATGTTCATTTGCCTGAAAGGCTGGGGATTTATCAGTCCGTAGGTGACACGGCTGGTCCTGGTGGAATGATCAGGGCATTACGTACAATTCCTATGTTTGTTCAAATAGCAGAGGCAGTTAAAGCATATGCACCAAATGCCTGGGTAATAAACTATACAAACCCTATGTCACTATGTGTAAAGACTTTATATCAGGTATTTCCAGAAATTAAAGCCTTTGGCTGCTGTCATGAAGTTTTTGGTACACAAAAACTTTTACAAAGCATTGCAAGCGCAGAACTAGGAATTGAGGATATGAAGAGAAATGACATTCAGGTTAACGTTCTTGGTATCAATCATTTTACTTGGTTTGACTATGCAAGTTATAAGGGAATTGATCTCATTCCTATTTATGATAAATATATCAAGGAACACTACATAGAAGGTTATGGAGATAATGACAATAACTGGGCTAACTCTTCTTTTCATTGTGCGCATAGAGTTAAATTCGATTTATTTAAAAACTATGGGTTAATCGCAGCAGCTGGAGATAGACATCTAGCTGAATTTATGCCGGGAGAGGTATATCTAAAAGACCCGAAAACCGTAGAAGAGTGGAAGTTTGGTCTTACTACTGTGGACTGGAGAAAAGAAGATTTACAAAAACGTCTTGCAAGAAGTAAAAAACTTGCCTCCTTAGAAGAGGAAGTAGAATTAAAAACTTCTGGAGAAGAGGGAATTCTTTTAATTCGTGCGCTTTGTGGACTTGATAGAGTGGTAAGTAATGTAAATATTCCAAACTGGGCAGGTCAAATTGCTAATTTACCAAAGGACGCCCTAGTGGAAACCAATGCATTATTTGAAAGAGATCAGGTTAGACCTATACTTGCCGGAGAATTGCCAGAACAGATTTTAGAACTTATAATGCCACATATAGAGAATCATACAGATATCTTAAAGGCAGCATTAACATATGATAAAGAATTGGTGGTGAAAGCTTTTTTAAATGATCCTTTGGTTAAAGGAAGAGCAAGTGAAGATGAAGTTAGGCTCTTAGCAGAGGATATGATTAAGAACACATTGCAATATCTTCCAAAGGGTTGGGAAGAATAAAATTCCTATGAATAAGATAAACAGACTGCCATTCATCAGATTATAAGGTGAATGGCTTTTCTATGCTATAATATAACGATTCATCTAAGTAAGGGTTTATAGTTCGGTTAAAATTTGATTAAATCAATAATATTTACACTCGTATTATGATATTATGTATTGGGGATTATTTCTATTGAAATAATTCTGACATGAATTCAGTTAAGAAACTGCATCTATATGTAAATACTCTGCTTATAACAGTTTCTTTCGTACTGATTATAAATAATACAAGAAGGAGAGTGTAGTAATATGTATTATGCAAGTGATTTTAGAAGAATTGCAAGAGAAGCACTTAGGGGGAATTGGGTGCTTGCTATTGGTACTGGTTTAGTAGCAGTCCTTTTAGGTGGCGGCGATTTTAGATACGGAAATAATTCAAGAGTAAATTATAATAATATGTCTCCAAATACTCTGATTAGATTTGATAATTTTTATTTATCAATATTTTTAGGAGCCACATTAGCCATAACTGTTTTAGTGTTACTAACTTTATTAATTGGAGGAACTATTGAAATTGGATATAGCAGGTTCAATCTTAAACTTATTAAGAAGGATAATCCAAGCTTTCATGATCTGTTTTTTGCATTTAATATTTTTGGGAAAGGATTTTTAATGCGTCTTTTAACTGGAATTTATACATTTTTATGGAGTTTGTTATTTATAATTCCAGGTATTATAGCTTCTATCAGTTATACCATGACGCCTTATATACTAGGTGAAAATCCAGACTTAAGTGTTAGTGAAGCAATTCATATATCAAAAGATATGATGATGGGTAACAAATGGAGATACTTCTGCCTTGACTTAAGCTTTATAGGCTGGGCAATTTTATGTGCTTTTACATTTGGTATTGGTTATTTATGGTTGGTTCCCTACAAAAGTGCAGCCAAAGCAGCATTTTATAGAGAAGTATCAGATGGTTATCATGGCAGAAGGACACAGGATAATTGGGAGAATGCAAATTGTTAATAAACCATATAATTGTAAAAAGCAAGGGGTGTTGCAACAGCCCCTTGCTTTTTGTATAGAGATAATTCAAATTGTGATAATTTAACGATTCATAATTTTTAATTGTTTACAAATCTTTCTTGGTTCTGACTACATTGCATAATACTGTTATTGGTATAAGAACTTCACAATATAAGAAGCATTTGCTTCGCCTGTAAATACTACATAGCCTTCAGCTGGCAGGGTTACAGTATTGTCTTTGTTTACCAAAGAGTAACTGATACATACATTGTTTTTATCATAGACTCCTATAGCAACTTTTTCAGGTGTAATTAATCGGATCTTTTTACCAGCAGTTTTTTTGTCAATTTTGTACCAGGTGGCATAACCATTAGCATTAACTTGATATGATTTTGTCTTAGCAGGCAATGATTTGATACCACTTTCTTCCATAAACACATAATTAGATACTTTTAGATATTCTGTATTATTTTGCTTATAGAAAGTGTAATCCATTAGATCTCGGCCATACATACCAGGTATTTGTATTACTGCTTTTGCATGATTTGCATCAATTATTTTAGCATCCATCCAATACCCTTCAATGCTCTTAGATAATGATAGTTTGCTGAAATGAGAATTAAGTGCATACATGAGGGAACTATATTTTTCACTAATGATAAAATATTGTTTGTCAGATCTTTTTTGCCAGATCTGCTTAAGCTCAGGAGAAATACTGTTGTCAGTTAATTTTTGTGCTTCATAGTCACTGGTTAAGGCCTTACCAATGCCGGGAAGCAGACTATAACCATCACAGTATAAGTAAGTGTTTCCGTTATCTTCTTTTACAAAAGATAAACTAATACTACCATCCGTAAAGGTGAACTTACCATCGCCAGTATAGATATATTTTTGACTGCCCAGATCTGGATATAAATCATAACCTAATGTAAGGGTACCATCATCAGCAATGGTGATTTTTATTAGATTTCCTTTTGTACCATAAATACCTGCAAACTCTTTGTAACTAGCTGGCATAGTGGCTTTAACAGGAAGTTTAGCAGGAACATCTTCTTTGAGTTCTTTAATTCTTCCGGTTTCCTGTAAGTAGGTTAATAAAACCTCCTGGCCCATTATTTGGTTATAGGTACTTGCACCCCCTGAAGAGAGTAGAGCCATTGAAATATTTACTTCTGGTAATACAATCAAGCTTCCGTGATAAAGAGTAGTATCTCCTCCTTTCACTAAGGCTTTTATACCATAAGAATCAAAAGGTTCTGTTTCTACACTATCCCAACCAAGGCCATAAGTATAGGATTCTCCGTTTTTAGGCCATAAACCTCTTGTATATTCAGGATAGGTCATCCCATTAGCAGAAGCTGGACTTAAAACAGTAGAACTGTAACGGGTCATAAATAATTCAGAAAAACGACATAAATTTTCTGCTGTTGAGTAAATACCACCTGCGCCGATCATATTAAGGGCCTCATAGGGGAGAGGAAACTTATAGATAGGAGCATAAGTACCTGCCAGTTGTATTTTCTCAAACATATCCAGTGGTGTATAGGTATTCCCCATACCAAGAGGAGTTGTAATATTCTTATTAATATAATCAGTAAAGGTTAAACCAGATACTTTTTCAACAACTAATTCTGCAAGTGTAAAGCCATCGTTACAATAAACAGAATATGCACCTGGATTAGCTTTTAATCTGGAAGTGCTTAAAGTATCAAGTAAATGCTGGTATGTGCTAAAATCCTTGTCATCAAATAAAAGGGAGTTACCTAAGGTGCTTCCCATAAGACCTGAAGAATGATTTAATAACATTCTAACGGTAATGTCCACATATCGGGAATCAGCCATTTTAAACTCAGGTATGTAGGCTACTACTGGTGTGTCAAGGTTAATTTTTCCTTGTTCAACCAGTTGCATAACAGCAGCAGCGGTAAATATTTTACTAATAGATCCTATGCCATATATGGTATTGCTGGATAGATTAGTTTTGGAGTCATTTCTATTCATTCCGACTTGAGAAGAGAGCGTAATTTCTCCATTATCAATAATAGCATAGGAAAGACTTGTAACTCCATATAAACTTGTCAGGGTAGTAGCTTTCTTCCCAGCTATGTCTTTTGTAAGTGGATATGATGTGACGGCTTCTTTGTTTGTGGCTGCAACTGCATTTGTTTGACTTGCATAGGCAGTGATAGGGGCAGCAAATGATACAGATAAGAAAGAAAGTATCATCAGAATGGAAAGATGCAACCGACATTTTAAGAAAAGTTTTTTCATGGATATTCCTCCTGTTATTTTCGTATTTTATAGACAGTACAACTGTAATTAAAATACTTCTATGGGAATTATATCATATAAAATGGAAAATATATCATTTTAATGAAATTCTAATAATTATTTTCATTTAGCTACTAGAATTTAACATATGAAAGGACTATAATACAGTGGCGTAACAAATTATAGATAAATAGCGGAGGTTTAAAATGAAGTTATTAAAAAGGTGGAGTTCTATTTTTGTATTTGTTTTAACAGTTACTTTAGTATCTCCAGTTTCATCCCAATTAGGAATTGCGGCAACAACACAGGCAGCAACCGTATCCATTAATCAAAAAGTACTTACACTTGAAGTAGGCAAATCTAAGACTTTAAAAGTTACAGGCACCAATAAGAAAGCTACATGGACTTCAGCGGATAAAGCAATTGCAACTGTAAGCAGTACAGGTAAGGTTACAGCTAAGAAAGTTGGCAGTACAGTCATTACGGCTACAGTCAATAAGAAAAAATATACATGTAAAGTAACTGTAAAAAAGACAGTGGTAAATTCACTGATTAAAAACGCTCCTTTTAAGGCTAAAGAAACAACCCATGGAAAACTAAAGTTTATTATACCAGCTACTTGGGAACAAGTCATAAGTGCAGAACAAGGTAATTCTGGAAACATAATTTTTCTACCTGCAAATGCGGATAAAGAGAATGGGTCTTCTAATATATCAGTGTCGTATACCAAAACAGATGAGAAAAAGATGGATTATGATATATTAAAACCCCTATTAGAAGAAAGTTTAACGGCTGATCTTATTACCTCACAGCTTGCACAACAAGGTATAAATGCAACGGTTCAGGATTTTAAGGTCAGCGATAGTAAAACAAAACTAGGCATGGCCTTTAAGGTAGAATATACTGTTGATTTAGGTACTAGCCAATTTAACCAGACAATTTATGAGCTTTTTATTGATAATTACAATCTGGAAATTGCTATAACAGATATTGGTGAAAAATTAAGTCCTGATTTAAATACTGTGGCTGATTATTTCCTAGAAACATTTGCGGTAGCGAAATAAGACGACAGTAAATTAAGCGAGTAATGGAAGAATATTTGGTAGCTATAAATGGTTCGTGACTTCCATAGTATAATCTAAATAGAGATCTCTATATATAAGGAAAACCCTATAATCTTTAAGCTATGATTGCGAAGATAATAGGGTTTTCGTATATTTTACTACATTGTTTTATAAAATTAACTATGTTAGTATGATGAGATAAAATAGTCATAAATGTTTAAGTTACAATAATTCAAGGAGGCTCATATGTTTTGGAATAACAAAATGAAAGCAGTTACTTTTAGTTATGATGATGGAGTAGGACAGGATGAAAGGTTAGTGAATATTTTTAACAAATATAATCTAAAATGCACCTTCAACATTAATTCAGGTATTCAAACAGGTGCAAACAGGTTTGATAAAAACAATATAAGTATTCGCAGAATGAATATAAATAAAATTATAGAGGTATACAAAGGTCATGAAATTGCTGTACATTCTTTGACCCATCCCCACTTAGAAGAACTGGATGAAGAAAGTATTTATAACGAGATTATGCAGGACAAACTAAACTTAGAGAGAATTTTTGAAACAAATATCAGAGGAATGGCCTATCCTTTTGGGACTTATAATGATACAGTACTTGATATTCTTAAAAAATGTGGCATAGAATATGCAAGGACTGTAATGGATGCAGAGGATTTTAATCTGCAGGATAATTTATTGGAACTAAAAGGTACTTGCCATCATAAGAACAAAGATCTGATGAAACTTGCCAAAGACTTTGTTGAATTAGAAACAGATAAACCTCAGCTGTTATATGTATGGGGACATAGTTATGAATTTGATGTAGATGATAATTGGGAAGTAATAGAAGAGTTCTGTAAATATATCAGTGGTCGTGAAGATATATTCTATGGTACCAATGCAGAAGTTCTTTTGGATAGGGATTAAGAAAATCTTCTAGAAGAAAATATATGATCTGACCAATTTTAGTTTGCTGGGATTACTGAATAAAGCCTAGGAAAGGGAGGATGTTATGGTAATTTCACTAATATACGGACAGAATAAAATGCTGCCTATTTTAGAAGAAATTCTGGGTGAAAGAATATATGTGTGCCAAGATAAAGAAACTGCGCTTAAATATATGGCTGAAGCAGAGATAGTGATTACAGTTGGAGGGGGTAATTTTGCCCTGCCTATGGATGAGGACCTGGTAATGGCTGCTAAGAATTTAAAATGGGTCTTCAGTATTAGTGCCGGTGTAGAAAAATTACCTATGGAGGCATTAAAAAGGAAAGGTGTAATCATTAATAATACCAGTGGAGTTCATGGTGGTACCATTGCTGAATATGTCCTTGGTGGACTCTTAATGTTGAGCCATCATTTTCATATCTATTATAAAGACCAGTTAGAAGGGGTTTGGGGAAAGATACATGCAGGTGAAAACTTAGAAGGAAAAACCATGTGTATCATTGGAGCAGGTAATATTGGCAGGGAAATCGGCAAGAAAGCCAAAGCTTTTGATATGAATGTAATTGGTTTAAAAAGAAACCCAGAGCCTCTTATGTACTTTGATCAAATACTACCTATGGATAAATTAGATGAAACGCTTAGTATAGCAGATTATGTGGTTTTGGTAACGCCATTGACCGATGAAACCTATCATCTGATGAATGAGAGCAAGTTTAAACTAATGAAAACCAGTAGTGTATTTGTTAATGTATCCAGAGGAGATACAGTAGAGGAATCTGCCCTGATAAAAGCGATACAGCATAAACAAATAGCCGGAGCGGTTTTAGATGTTTTCCATGAGGAACCCTTAGCTGTTAGCAGTCCTATCTGGGGGCTTGAGAACGTAATAATAACGCCCCATGCCAGTGGCATATCTAAAAATACCAGCCAAAGAATTATAAATATGTTCAAAGACAGTTATAACTGTTATAAATATAAAGAAGCTTTACCGAACCAGTTCTAGGGGACAGATAAGCAAAGTGGGGCACTCGCACAAATGTGCGGCGCCCTTTTCACGTTAGTGCTGTTTATGTATAGGAAAGTTCTCCGAATTTCCTATACAATATTTATTCAAAAGTATTTTATTAAATTATAAAATATAAAAAATATAGATTGACATATATTTCCAGATAATTGTATAATATTGCTTATAAAGGATATGTAAAAAAATGTAAAGTATTAATAATAAACAATGGATACTTTACATTGAGAAGGTTCTTATAGATTATTATATAATAGTTTACCCAGGGAATATTTAACTTAGAACAGTGAGAAGCAATAGCTTAATCCTGATCATCCACATGTTATCTATCTGGTAAATTATATTATCTAAGACTTCTTACATATTTATCATACGGTATTTCGGGCGGAGAAGGGTAGGAAGAAAATTATAAAGAAAGGGAGCCAGGTAGCATCTTCCAACCAAAGTGAGTGGCAGTATCTCATATATTGGAGATACGCAAAGGAATTAGTTATGAAAAAAATATTGAGTTTGTTATTTTGTATTGTCTTAGTTTCTGTTATATTATCAGGATGTGGTAATCTAAAGAAATCCGAAACGGAAACCTCCCAAGACATTGGGGGAACGACAGAGGAAGCAGGTACAGAAGAGGTGGTGGCGGATGCTATTAGTACAGTTGGTCCAGAAGATGGAACTCATCTTGAAATGTGGACTTTTGTTGAATTACATAGTTCTTTCTACGCAGAAATGTTAGAGAAGTGGAATAAAGAGAATCCGGATAAACAACTAAATATTACCTTTACAACTTATCCTTATGCAGATATGCATAACAAACTTATAATGGCCAATCAGACTGGTACTGGAGCACCAGATATTTGTGACGTAGAGATAGGGCAGTTTCCTAACTTTATGCAGGGAGAAGTTCAGTTTAGAGCACTTAATGATGTAATCAAACCTTATCAGAGCGATATTGTACAATCCCGGTTGGATATCTATAGTAAAAATGGTAATTATTATGGTATTGACTTTCATGTAGGTGCCACAGTTATGTTTTATAATACGAAGATTTTAGAACAGTACGGCATTGACTATACAACCATAAAGACATGGGAGGACTATGCTAAGGCAGGTGAGAAATTAAAAGAAGCCAGCGGTGGTAAGGTCTTTATGACAAGTGTGGATACAGCCGGCACAGACTGGTTATGGCTTGCTATGGCTGAATTTGGGGAAGATTATACCACAGAAGAGGGCGCACCGAATATAGAATTAAACTCTATTAAAACCATGATTACAACCCAGCAGAAATGGTTAGAGGATGGTATTGCTATGATTTCTCCTGGCGGCCATGTGGATATGGAAGAGGGCTTTGCTAATATTGGTGATGGTAATATTGCATCTTTCCCGAAAGCTATGTGGTTTATGTCTAGATTCTTAAACTATCTGCCAGAGATGACAGATACTTGGGCAATAGCTCCTTGCCCAGTATTTACAGAAGGTCAGGATCGTTCTGTAGGTATTGGTGGAACTGGCACTGTAGTATCCAATCAATCTAAATATGCGGATTTGGCTGCTGAATTCGTAGCCTATGCTAAACTTTCCTATGATGGTAATGTGAAGGTTTGGGAAAATCTCGGATTTGATACATTAAACACAGAGATTTGGTCGGATGATAGTATAACGAAGGATACCAGTAACAAATACATTGCATATTTTGTGAATAATCCCTTTGATACATTAAATGAAATAAAGGATGAAATAGGTAAAGTAAAGGTTGGTAAGATTAATCCGGCCATATCTGAACAATTTAATACGATAATTCTTAATAATTGCTTTGAAAATAAGGCTGATGTGAATGATGAGTTAAAGACTGCCCAAGAAGCCTTGGAAATTGATTATTGATTACAGTATAACGTAATAATTTTTCATTTATAATGTCTGGCCGGTTTAATTAATAGGTTAAAAACTATTGTTAAGCCGGTCTTACTGGCTTTAGAATTTAGGAGAGAAGGAAGGTTGCTATGGAAAAATTAAAGAAAGTACTTTATTCGCAGAAAGCTGCCCCATACCTATTTGTTCTTCCATTTATTTTAAGCTTTTTAATATTCTGGATTTATCCACTTTTTAGTACTGTTAAGATGAGTTTTCAATCCATTTTACCTGGAGAAATTGAATGGATTGGATTCAAAAATTATGAGAAATTATTAAAAGATACAGCATTTCATACAGCAATTTTAAATAGTTTTAAATATATGTTATGGACCCTGGTGCTACTCATACCCTTTCCCATGTTATTTGCTTGTATCATGGATAGCAGGTTGGTTAAAATGAAAGGTTTTTATAAGGCATTATTATATCTGCCAGCTTTGACTTCAGTAGTAGTTGCTGGTACGATTTTTAGACTTATGTTTAGCGAGCTTTCAGGGTCACAGATGAATCAGTTCTTGGCATACTTTGGCTATGAGCCTATTAAATGGCTTAAGATAGAATCGACCAGCTATTTTGCCCTTCTTACCATAGCCTGCTGGAGATGGACCGGGGTAAATATGTTATATTTTTTGGCAGGGTTAAAAAATATTGATTCTGGCTTATATGAAGCTGCCAAAATTGATGGTGCAAATAGTTCAAACAAGTTTTTCTACATAACACTACCTCTATTAAAGCCTACAACCATTTATGTACTCACCATAAGTGTATATGCGGGCCTTGCCATGTTTTTAGAAAGCTTTATGCTCTGGAACGGCAATTCCTCACCTAATAATATCGGTCTTACCATTGTTGGTTATTTATACCGCAGAGGTATTGAAAAGAATCAGCTGGGATACGCATCAGCGGTTGGTTTAGTGCTATTAGTAATTGCTTTAGGTATTAATATTGTACAACTAATAATGAATGGAGCTTTTAAAAAGGAGGAAAAGTAGATGGTGCAGGTAATTACACCCTTACAAAAAAGCAGAAGTACCCCATTTGGAATGAAAAAAAAGCATAAAATTTTTTCTATACTGGCAACTTTCTTTTTTAGCATCTTGGGAATGATTGTTATATTTCCTTTTGTAACTATTTTTTTTGCTTCCTTTAGACCAGGACAGGAACTTATTAGATATGGACTTAGTATGAAGATTGATATAAGTGAAATGACCTTTAGTAACTACTCCTACCTTTTTGGTGGAGCCCACAGTTATTTTATGTGGTTTAAGAATAGTATGTTTTTAACATTGGTAACTGTAACACTTACACTTATTGTTTGTTACTTTATTGCTTATGGCTTATCCATGTATGAATACAGACTAAAGAATTTCTTATTCTTTTTAGTAATAGCGACAATGATGGTGCCTTTTGAGATACTTATGTTACCTTTGTATAAAGAAATGATTGATCTTAAATTAATCAATACCACAGCAGGGGTTATATTACCAGGACTATGCGGGGCATCCACGATATTCTTTTTCAGGCAATATATGATAGGACTTCCTAAAGAATTATTAGATGCAGGCAGAATTGATGGGGGAACGGAAGTTGGTATATGTGTTAAGATCATGCTGCCGATTACAAAACCAGCATTTGCAGCAATGGCCATACTGTGCGGAATGGGAGCTTGGAATAGCATGTTATGGCCATTACTGGTGTATAGGGATGCAGACAAATTTACACTTCCAATAGGTTTAAATACACTATTAACACCCTACGGTAATAATTATGATTTATTAATAGCGGGCTCGTGTTTTGCAATTTTGCCTATATTTATCTTATTTCTATGCTTTCAAAGATATTTTATAGACGGTATGACTGCAGGTGCAGTAAAGGGTTAATAAAGTGTTATCATATTAAGCTTTTTTCCAGGGTCTGGCCTTTTTTAGCCAGCCCTTGGATATCCAATAATCCTGATCTGTTTTGTTAAATGCAAAATGCTTATTTACAAATCGCATGGTATAAAAGAGAAATCGTACTTTTATGCTTGGTGTAGTCTTATGTATACTTTTTAGAATTCTAGTGGAGATGTATTTAACATCTTCACTTATTTTATTCCGAGTTTTCTCGCTGACACCCTCCCATTTAATTGCGTATACAGCCTTTCCATAAGTGAAAATTCTTCCAACCCCCCAATATGTAAGGCTATCTTTAATATCTTTATTGGTGCTTTTCATGCCACTGCCGGCAGCAGTAGAAATGACAAGAGCAGTTTTTTGAAACATAAGTGGGTTAGGTCGGTGAACTATAAATCGATAGCCGAAATGATCTAAAAAAGTCTTCATTTGACCTGAGGCATGCAAAACATATACAGGGCTGGTAAAAATAAGAAGATCTGCATGATCCATTGCAGTTATAATAGGTTGTAACTGATGTTTATGAGGGCAGAGATCCTCATTTATCATAAAGCAATTGCCGCAGCCAGTGCAGAAAGAAGACATATCTTTGGGAAGAAAATACTCTAAAACATCAGAACTGCTTACACCTAATTCCCTAATAAATTGCCTACTAATCTCATAAGTACTTCCCTTGTGTAAAGCACCATGTATCACTACAACTTTCATATTAGCATACCCCCAAGCTATTTAAACATATTTTATTAATGAAACAACGCCAACTAATTTGATATTTTTTTGTTCAATGATTCTTTTATTCCTCTTCTGTCATACGATATCCCACACCGATTTCAGTTAAAATATACTCTGGTTCCACAGGATTTAATTCCAATTTTCTACGTATATTCGCCATATTTACTCTAAGAATTTGATTATCCTTAACAGCATAAGGTCCCCATATCTTAGTAATGATGTAATCATAAGTCAGAACTCTGCCCGTATTATTGGCAAGCAGAGATACTAATTTATATTCAATTTGAGTTAAGTGTACTATATTTCCTCTAACTGTAACAAGATGCTTATTAAAATCTATCATTAAGTCTTTGCATTTATATGTGTTTGTCTTAGAGGAATTCATAGCATCTGCTTTTTGGTTATGCCTTAAAGCAGTACGTATTCTTGCCAACAATTCAGAAGTGCCAAAGGGTTTGGTAATGTAATCGTCAGCACCGGCATCTAGGGCAACCACTTTGGATTTTTCATCGACTCTGGCAGAAATTACCAGAATAGACATGGTATACCAGTCTCTAACCTGCTTTATGACTTCTAAACCGTCAATATCGGGAAGGCCTAAATCTAATAATACAATTTCCGGGCAGTGAGAAGGAATTAAGGCAATTGCTTCTTTACCGGTCCTACAGGTTATAACTTTATAATGGTTTGTTGTTAAAGTGGTCGCTATCATATTGCAAATATTGGGTTCGTCTTCTACAACAAGTATTGTAGCTTTTGTGCTCATTTTAAACCTAGCCTTTTATGATGCAGGCATCCTTTCGTTGTTGATTCTTGCGTAATTATAGTGGGAGCGTAAATTTAAATACAGCGCCTCTGTCAGGCTTGTTTTGAACCGTAATTTCACCATCGTGGGCGTTTATAATTGTTTTACATATGGATAATCCAATTCCAAAACCTTTGGAAGTATCAGTAGCTTTATTTTTGGTCCATGAAATGTCATCAAAAATATGGGGGAGACGTTCAGGAATAATGCCGGGACCATTATCTGAAAATTCAAACGTAACATAGGAGAATTTCTTTCTAACTTTTAAGGTTATCGGATTCTCTTTTCCGGCGTACTTTATGGCATTTTCTAATAAATTGATAATTACCTGCTCTATTAAAGTGGCATCCATGGGAATTAGTATAAGTTCTGGTGGTATATCAATTTGTATATTTGTACCGGAAACTCTTTTTCTTAAACGCCAAACCGCTTCCGTGATTACTTCTTCTAGTGGTTCTGGTACCTTTTTAACAGTGCTGTCACCTTCTCTGATTCTAGTAACGCTTAATAAGTTTTCTACCATATGCAGCAGCCAGTTAGAATCCTCATAAATATATTGCAATAGCTGTGTCTTTTCAGAATCATTTAATGCATCTTTATTACTTATAAGAGATTCACTTGCACCAATCATACCTGTTAGAGGTGTTCTAAGATCATGAGAGACGGCTCTTAGTAGATTTGCTCTTGTTTTTTCCTTCTCTCTTTCAATCATGATGTCATGACTGGAATCGGATAAATGCTGGCGTTCTAGTGCAATTGCCACCTGTGACAGGATTAGATTTATATATTCTAGTGTACTATCTGATATAGGATTTTGGTCAACTACATAAACACCAATCATTCCCCAAATCTCGTCGTGGGAAATAAGAGGGAAATAAGTACAACTGGAGGCTTTACCAAAGGCAGTACCATTACCGCTGGAACATTTATTCTCAAAGGCCCAGTGGGCTAGAAATGTTTCGTGTCTGGAGTGGAAAATTTTTGCAACATCAGCCTGTACACCTTTTATAATGCCGTTATCCCCTTTTTGAGGGGAATGTTCATAAAATATAACCGGATTATTTGTAAATTCCATAATATAATCCAGAGCTAGATTAGCAATGTTTTCTATCCCATTTAGGGATAATAATTGTGTATTTATACGATTTATTTTCTTGGTGTTTTGTTCACGCTCCAAAGCTTTTAGGGCATAACCTTTTAAATGTGCAGTGGTGGTGCTAACAATAATTGAAATTAAGAGCATACCTATAAAAGTAAAATAACCATTTTTTGTAAAGGCCAAATAAAATTCTGAATGGGATACAAAATAATTAACACCAAATAAGCCTGCAAAAGAGGATAGGATACCCCAAAAATATCCGGAGGTGTACTTAGAGACCAATATAATCCCAAGGATATACGACATTGATATATTGATCATGGAATTGGTTATGTGCAGAAATATATAACTTAATATGGTAGACAGAATCAGGATAATCAGAGTCTTAAGTCCATCTACAATATTCATATTCATTTTATAGTTAGGTGTATCCATTGGCTCTCCTGTATACTAATAAACTCTTACAACGATGTGTATAGAGGTGATGTGCTAGTCTCATACTTAAGATAAAGATAGATTAATTATACTACATGTAAAGTAGAAATCTAGTGGTAAGGTTAAGAAAATGTTAAGAAAGTGTAAAATAATTGATATTTTGTAAAATGCATGTTAAGATTCTGTTGATTTATTATTAAATTAAGTTTTATGGAGGCAGATATGACAATTAATCTTGGTGATTTTATTACCCAAATTACCAGTAACCCAGCTTTATTGATTACAGTTATTTTAACACTGGGAGTTATTTTGGTAAATGGCTGGACGGATGCACCAAACGCAATAGCAACCTGTGTTTCAACAAGGTCAATTGAACCAAAGAAAGCAATCATAATGGCAGCAGTATTTAATTTCTTAGGTGTATTAGTAATGACCTATGTAAATGCTACAGTTGCGCAGACTATTTATAATATGGTTGACTTTGGAGGAGATTCAAAGAATTCTTTAGTAGCTTTATGCGCAGCCCTTTTTGCAATCGTTATATGGGCAACAGCAGCATGGGCCTTTGGTATTCCAACCAGTGAAAGTCATGCATTAATAGCCGGTATATCTGGTGCTGCAATTGCTTTACAGGGAGGTTTATCAGGAATTAATGGTAACGAGTGGATTAAGGTTATTTATGGACTTGTAATTTCCTTTGGTATTGGGTTTGGACTAGGTTTCTTAGTAGTACGTATATTAGAAATGATATTGAAAAGAATGGATAATCGAAAAACAAAGCCGTTTTTCCAAAAAGCCCAGATATTTGGCGGTGCGGCTATGGCATTTATGCATGGCGCGCAAGATGGTCAGAAATTCATGGGTGTTTTTATGCTCGGCATTTTCCTTGCTAATGGACAAAGTGATGTAACAAGTTTTCAGATTCCAATATGGTTAATGATACTTTGTTCTGCAGTAATGGCACTGGGAACCTCCATTGGTGGTTACCGTATCATTAAGACTGTAGGTATGGGTATGGTTAAACTTGATACTTATCAGGGCTTTGCAGCTGATACAGCAGCAGCAATCAGCTTATTAATTTCATCTGTTTTTGGTGTTCCGGTTAGTACAACACATACCAAAACTACAGCAATTATGGGTGTAGGTGCAGCCAAAAGAATTTCTTCTGTTAATTGGAGCATCGTTAGAGAAATGTTAGCGGCATGGATATTGACATTCCCCGGCTGCGGTTTAGTAGGTTATTTAATGGCATATATATTTATGAGAATCTTTTAGAAAAGAGGATATTGATCATGGCAAGTAAAAAGGATTATAATTATTTTGAAGCGTTTATAGGTTTATCTAAATTTTCAATGCAATCAGCGCAGATTTTAAGTAAGACATTAAAAGAGTTTGATGTAAAAAAAATAGAAACGAAGATTCAGGAAATGCATAATATCGAGCATACTGCAGATATAGCAAAACATGATTTATTGGCTAGACTTGTTAAAGAGTTTCTTCCACCTATTGAAAGAGAAGATATTATTAGTTTATCACAAAAAATCGATGATGTTACAGATGCTATAGAAGATGTACTTCTTTGCATCGATATGTTTAATGTGCAGACAATACGCCCGGAAATCTTAAAGTTTACTGAAACCATAGTAGATTGCTGCAAATCTATGGATACTGCCTTGGTAGAATTCCAAAGCTTTAAAAAATCTAAAAAACTTCATGCAGAAATAGTAGAAATTAATCGTCTGGAAGAAGAGGGCGATGCTCTATATGTAAACGGCGTACGTAATTTATATAAGACTGTAAAAGATCCAGTTGAATTAATGGTTTGGACAGAAGTATATCGTAGATTAGAAAAATGCTGCGACGCTTGTGAAGATGTTGCAAATGACATTGAATCTATTGTAATGAAAAATTCCTAAGGAAGTGTGAGACATGGCTGTATTTAAAAAGATGCGCCCTGGACGTTTTATCGCTCTTGGCTTTGCATTTATCATATTATTAGGAGCAGTATTACTGACATTACCCATAAGTCATAATGATGGTGTAGAGGTATCTTTTTTAGATGCACTTTTTAGTGCCACAAGTGCAGTGTGTGTTACAGGACTCATTACTGTAGATACTGGAGATACCTTCAATGCCTTTGGAAGTACAGTAATTGCTTTGTTAATTCAAACAGGCGGACTGGGTTTTGCTTCTATTGGTGTTGGTTTCTTCCTGTTGATGAAAAGAAAAGTATCTTTTAAGGAAAGAGTTGTATTAAAAGAAGCGCTTAATTTAAATTCCATTAAAGGCATTGTCAAGCTTATTAAGTCAATCTTATTAATGACTATATGTTTTGAAGCAATTGGTGCGGTTTTATGTTTTATCGTTTATTCTAAAGACTATAATATACCGAAAGCCATTGGCTTAAGTTTATTTCATGCAGTATCCTCTTTTAATAATGCAGGTTTTGATTTGTTAGGAGGATTTAAAAGTCTTGTAGATTATAATGATAATGTATTATTAAACCTTACTACCTGCGGCTTGATAATTTTTGGCGGAATGGGATTTATCGTAATAAAAGAAATAGTCCACAAGCATTCTTTTAGAAAATTCAGCCTTCATACAAAGGTTGTATTAACTATGTCAGGTTCTTTATTGATTATAGGAACAATATTACTTAAGATTACAGACAATCTAACCTGGCTGGAAGCGTTCTTTATGAGTACATCTACCAGAACTGCTGGTTATACAACTTATCCTATGAATGCATTTACAAATGCAGGTTTATTTGTTATGATAATATTAATGTTTATAGGTGCTTCTCCTGGTTCCACAGGCGGAGGTATTAAAACAACAACAGCATTTGTTATGTTTCGCAATGCATATTCTGTTTCAACCAATACGCACTGTTCAGCTTTTAAACGTAGAATACCCCAAGAAGTAGTTGCTAAGGCTTTTATCATAAGTCTAATGTCCATATCTTTGGTTTGTATAAATACCTTGATTATAAGTGCCATTGAACCAGATTTTACTTTTATTCAAATATTATTTGAAGTGGTTTCAGGTTTTGGAACAGTAGGGTTAAGCACAGGTATAACACCTGAACTTTCATCAGTTAGTAAAATAATATTGATTTTGACAATGTACATTGGACGACTAGGTCCATTGACCATAGCAACAATTTGGTCATTTAAGCCAATGTCTAGTGTGAAATATTCAGAAGAAACTTTAACAATAGGTTAAAATAATTTGATAGCTACAGAAAGAAGGAAATGTAAGTGAATGCTCATAAATCCACCATAGAATTTGGTGTAATTGGTTTAGGACGTTTTGGATTTGCCCTTGCTAAGACACTAGCAGAAGCTGGTAAAGACGTACTAGTAATAGATAACAATGAAAGCAAAATAAAGCAAATAAGACATTTGACTGATGATGCGCTTTTAGTTGGTCCACTTGACAAAGAAACCTTAGAAGAAGCAGGAATTCAAAACTGTGAAACTGTAATTGTTTGTATAGGTGAAAACATTGATGTCAGCATCTTAACTACTTTAAATGTAATTAGTATGGGTGTACCTAGGGTAATAGCCAAGGCAATTAGTTATGAACAAGGTTGTGTTTTGGAAAAAATCGGTGCAGAGGTGGTATATCCGGAATCAGATATGGCAATAAAGTTAGCAAATAGTCTGATATCAACTAATATTCTTGATTCCATTGAATTAAAAGGTGATATTGCAATTGCTGAATTTAAATTAACAAATAAAGTGGCAGGTCAAACTGTTGTTCAGGCTAATATAAGAAAAAAATATAATTTAAATATTATTGCTTTAGAACAAAGTGGAACAACCACTACAGATATTACAGCAGATATCCCGCTCCATTTAAATGACAAAATGGTAGTAGTTGGCAAACGAATTAATATTAAGAAATTTGAAGAATTTTTGGCATCAAATAAATAACTTAAGGAGTATTTAATGAGACTTGACAAACAGAAGGCATTTCTAATACGATTTCTCTATTTCGCAGTTATTCTGGGCTTGGCTTATGTTGCCATAAAATACGCGCTACCTTTATTGATGCCTTTTGTTATTGGCTTAATTGTGGCTACTATATTAAGGCCTGTAATTGATATTATAACGAAAACCGTCCATGGTAAACGTCCTATTATAGCAATATTTGTACTGCTGATATTTTATAGTATTATTGGTACGTTAATTGCTTTAGTTGGCACAAAGGTTTTTGCATTTTTGCAAAATCTAGTTCTATCCATGCCGTCATTTTACAGAGGGTCCATTGAACCTTTCTTTTATAAGGCATCTGATACAATATTAGAGCAATTTCCTGATATTGAATTATACCTGGAAGATTTCTTAAATAGTATCAATAACACCATACTTTCCACTTTAAGTAAAGCATCGGAAGTTGCGATTGGATTGGTTACTGGAATTGCAGGTCAGGTACCTTCCATACTCATTAAGTTTTTATTTACCATTGTATCTTCATTTTTCTTTACCATTGATTTTCATAGAATTACCGAATTTGTACTCAGGCAGTTTAAACCTGAGAAACAAGAAATGATTATAAAAATAAAAAATAATGTGTTTGGTACATTATTTAAGTTTATTAAGGCTTATTTAACCTTATTAGTCATTACTTTTATAGAACTTACAATTGGTTTTGTAATTCTAAAGGTTCAGCACCCATTTTTAATCGCACTGATTGTTTCAGTTGTTGATTTACTGCCCATTCTGGGTACAGGAGCAGTATTACTGCCTTGGAGTATTCTAGGGTTTGTATTTGGAAATAATGTAATGGGTATCGGTATTTTAATCTTATATATTGTTATAACAATTGTAAGACAATCCTTGGAACCAAGAATTGTAGGACAGCAGATAGGTCTTCATCCGGTAGTTACTTTAATATCTATATTTGTAGGTGCGCAGCTCTTAGGTGTCTTGGGCATATTCCTTGTGCCAGTTATGGCAACCTTGATTAAAAAACTAAATGATGAGGGTAGCATTCATCTCTTCAAATAAAACCATTGGCTTCTGAATTTATTCAGAAGCTTTTTTTGTATCGTTTTTTACTTTTAATAGAAATATATAACCTTGCAAAAAATTGTAAATTACGGTATATTAAATAGAACAACTAAAATATTACAAATTAAGACTTTAGTAATACAGATTAGGTATTTTAAAATTTATCCAGATAACAGGAAGGTAAGCAATGACATATTACGAGAGTGCAAATAAAATTATAGCAGAAGTTAATAAAACTGTAATTGGAAAAAAACATGTAATAGAGAAAGTTCTTACAGCAATTTTAGCAAAAGGTCATATTTTATTAGAAGATATTCCTGGAGTAGGTAAGACCACGTTAGCACTGGCATTTTCAAAGGCTATGGATTTAGGCCATAATAGATTACAATTTACACCGGATGTACTTCCTACAGATGTAATTGGGTATAATTTGATTCATAAGGATGGTAGCACTGGGGATTATAAAGCAGGCCCGGTAATGTGTAATTTATTTTTGGCAGATGAAATTAATCGTACTTCGCCTAAAACCCAATCAGCATTACTTGAAGTAATGGAAGAAGGTCATGTAACTATGGATGGAAATACTTTTGAGGTGCCAAAACCTTTTCATGTTATAGCGACTCAAAATCCGATTGGGTCAATTGGAACACAACCTCTGCCAGAATCTCAGCTGGATCGTTTTATGGTAAAACTATCCATGGGATATCCAGACTTAGCAAGTGAAGTCAATATGTTGAAACTAAAGAAGGATCGTAAATTATTAACGGATATTAATACCGTTGTGCATAAAGATGAATTAGAGCAAATGCAGCAGGAAGTGGATAACATCTATATTCATGAGAGTATTTATGATTATATGGTTAATCTTGTATTACAAACTAGAAAGAACCAATTTATTGAATTAGGAGTTAGCCCGAGAGGAACAATAGCGTTAATGAATATGGCGAAAGCCACAGCATTTATAAATAATAGGGATTATATGATACCTGATGATGTCAGAAATAATTTTCAATTTGTGGTATCCCATAGAATAGTATTAAAACCCAAAGCCAAGATGAGTGATATGTCAACCAATGATGTGTTAGATCGTATTATAAGACAAGTTCCTACACCGGGACTTAGTTAGGATGGAGTGGTATGATTGGTAATAAAATTGCCTATTTAATTTTTTTGTTTCTAATAGGATTGTTTGCAGTACTTTATAATAATTATTTTACTGGCATATTCTTTCTCGTTATACTACTAGTACCTGTTGTTCTTTATGTAACACTTTTTATAACTTCCTCTCGTATTAAAGTGACTTTACTACCTGGTAAAAATATAGTGATGAAGGGTGAAACAGAGGAAATTATTCTTAAGTTTACAAACAAATCCATCTTCCCTTTAAATCGAATACAAATACCAATTGAGTATATGAACGAAGTAACGGGTATCAAAAAAAACAGGATAGTTGAGTTGGCAATGAATCAGCAGAGTACACAAAAGGTTTGCATAAATTTACAATCAGAACATTGTGGTAATCTTAATCTTTCAATCAAAAAAATTTTATACTATGACTTTCTTCATATATGGAAGAAAAGACATATTGTAAATATAAATACTGTAATCGCTGTTATACCTGACGTTGGTGAAACAGATACTGACTTAATCAAAAAAGTATATATGAATAATAGCAATGCAGATAATGAGAGATATTCAAAAGAAAAAAAGGGTGAAGATGTAAGTGAAGTATTTGATGTACGTGACTACAAGCGAGGTGACAAGCCAAATCGCATTCA
The DNA here is from genome assembly GCA_031975295.1 of Anaerocolumna sp. Classification (GTDB taxonomy): domain Bacteria; phylum Bacillota; class Clostridia; order Lachnospirales; family Lachnospiraceae; genus Anaerocolumna. The sequence continues at coordinate 21,449 of DALYNO010000007.1, forward strand.
TTGGAAGCTAAGTCAGAGACTTGATAAAGTGATGATCAAAGAATACAGTGAGCCTCTTAAGGATTCCATAGCGTTTGTACTTTATCCCTTTTGTAAGGATAATGGTGAAATCAGACTAAATTTAATGGATGGATTCCTAGAATGTGTAGTAACTTTACTTAATTCTTGTTTGCAAGGGGGAAACTCCCTTACCATGATTTGGTATGATGCCGAAATGGAACAGTACAATGAATATTTACTGGATAAAGTTGAGGATAAACAGTATAGCCTGTTAAGTTTGCTAAAGTCATCTGTATTAACGGAATTTGTATCTGTTTTAAAAGAATTTCAGCAACTTCAAAGTATGGAGTATTCTGGACTTTTTTTTATAACTACAGATATTGGAGAAGAAAATCTGGAGTATTTACTATATCAGAGTAAAATAACCAGTTGCTCATTGATCTATGTTAATGATTTAGAGCTGATGTGTTTAAGTCAGGATGTAAAAAAGGAATTATACAAATACCAAATACCTTATTATGAAATTGACATTAAAAACATAAAAGAAACATTTCAAAATATGTTAGAAGGCAATCTTAACCGGCAAGCTTAGGCTAAGTTAAAATCTACAGAAAAGACAAAAAAAGATGGGTGCATATATGAAACGAATACGAAAAGACTGTTATGAGGATGGGATTACTTTAAAAACTGACCTTGTTACAGCTAAAAATCTGAGTCCCCTATTGACTCAGATAACACAGTTGCTTTTTATGATTTTAAGTGTATATGGGACTATATTTAGCCTGCTCAGTGGATTAGAGATAAGGGTAGATGGTGGAACTATATATATGTTTATGTTTTTGTCCATTGGTGTCTATTTTCTAATTTCTTCAGCGAAGAGATTTGGTTTAATCATTCATATATCATTACTGGGACTATATTTATATGCCGGTTATCATTTATGGGATAGAATTAAAAATGGGTTCTGGCATTTAGAAAATATATATATTAGGCATATCAATGAATATTATAATAGTTCAATTGGGTTCTATATTGTTGATAAATATGAATCAATACATGTTCTTACACTCTTCTTTATTTTCGTGGTTATTATTCTGGCATTTGTTATATGCCAGGCTATTTTGGGCAGATTACCTATTCTTATTATGTTCCTTGTAACACTAGCTATTATCCTGCTACCAATTGCAGTTGGGAAAATTCCAGATACATTGCCATTCGCGGCTTTTATTGTATCCTTGTTTGGTGTACTAGGATTAAACTCTGGACTGAATGTTGGAAAAAAACATATTTTGAAAGACAAGAAGACAACAAAAGGGAAGGATTTTTTTCTTAATAAAGCGCTTCAATATGGAATAGGGTTAAAAAGTGGCCTTCTATTATCAATTATG
>DALYNO010000008.1:0-851 GCA_031975295.1 Anaerocolumna sp.
GGTCTTATAATGACTTATTTACACAATTAATTATGATACGTAAAAGGTCACAATTTCCAATAAGTGCCCTTCTGAATGAAATAAGTTCTAAATATGGTACGGATTATGGACTAATGGCGGCTTCTGTTACTTTGATTATAATTCCAGTCCTATTAATTTATTTATTTCTACAGAAAAGTATGATGAAGGGCTTGACGGCAGGAGCCCTAAAGAGATAAACTAAAGTAAAAAAATGGTTACAAAAATGACAGTGGGGGGGACTTATGTTTAAAGTTGTAATTATTGATGATGAACCGGTTATCGTAGAGGGACTAAAAAAAATTGTACCATGGCAGGACTATGGCTGTGAAGTCACTGCTTGGGCATATGATGGTAGCAAAGGACTTGAATTAATCCGTAAGGAGGAGCCTGATATTGTATTCTCTGATATTCTAATGCCAGGTCTGGATGGATTAAGTATGATAGCAGGCCTTAAATCCCAATACCCTAGAATGGAAGTAAGTATTTTAACGGGCTTTCGTAACTTTGATTATGCTAGGGAAGCCATTCATTTAGGTGTGACCAGATATCTATTAAAACCCTCCAATATGGAAGAAATAAAAGAAGCCCTTGTAGTAATGACGGATAACATTAAAGCGAAGAAGACTGTAGACAATTCTGCTGCAACTTTAGAGGATTCCTTATTTGAAGAGGAACAGAATGCTGGAAGCTTTCTTGTTAATACTGCAATACAATATATGAGAGAGCATTATAATAAAAAGTTAACGCTATGTGAGGTGGCAGATCATATTTATATCAGCCAATGGCATCTGAGTAAGCTGCTAAATAAACATATGAATGTTAATTTCTCT
>DALYNO010000008.1:861-6931 GCA_031975295.1 Anaerocolumna sp.
AATAGCATAAGAATCAAAGAAGCCAAAAGGTTATTACAAGATCCGGCACTGCGGGTAGGAGAAATTGGAGAAATGGTAGGATTTGTTGATATGGCCCACTTTTCAAGAGTTTTTAAGAAACTAGTTGGAACCTCTGCAAATGACTATAGAAATCATATTCATAAGAAAAGTTCTGGAAATTAAAAAAACTGTTTGTATTTCTTGGAGAAATCATGTAGTATATGACTACAATAATAATAATAGTATCTATTATTAAGTAGAGAACGAAATTATATTACAAACCAGGGAGGAACTTATGAAATTTCGGAATATAAAAGTACGTACAAAGATTATTATGCTTGTAATTTTTTTATTTGCAGGTATGGGGACAATAAGTATTAATTCTTTGATATCCCAAAAGCAGGCATTGGATCATAATTTGCAGGTATTAGATGATAGTATCAGAGACAATTTTGACAGTAATATTAAGCAGCAAGTTGAAACAGCAGTCAGTATTTTGGATAATGTCTACAAGCAATATGAAGCAGGTGAAATAACATTAGAGGAAGCCAAGATAGAAGGCGCGAACCTTCTCAGAGGGTTATCATATGGTGAAGGCGGATATTTTTGGGCTGATACATATGAAGGTGTTAATGTTGTTTACCTTGGGCAAAATGTTGAAGGTACAAATCGGTATAACGAAGAAGATAAGAATAATTTTGCCTTTATGAAAGCAATTATAGAGACTGGAAAGTCTGGTGGTGGTTATACAGATTACTGGTTTCCCAAAGCTGGTGAAACAGAGCCTAGTCCTAAACGCGGATATAGCCTCGCTTTTGAGCCTTTTTCCTGGGTAATTGGTACAGGAAATTATACGGACTATATTGATGATATTATTCATACCATGGCTGAGACTGAAAAAGTTAAAGTTGAGAAACTTATGTTAAATACCATTCTAATTTTTAGTTTTGCCTTGGTCGTTGCTATCATTTTCTCAGTTTTCGTAGCAAGAAATATTAACGCTTCTATGAAAGCGATCAGTAAATATCTACATACTTTGGCAATAGGAGATTTTAGTACCAAATTGCCTTCCATGCTAATTGGAAGAAAAGATGATTTTGGTGTATTAGCTTTAGATGTAGAAAATATGAAACAATCAGTTGGAGCATTAATTTCCAATACTAAAATGGAAGCGGACGCCATTGTTACGGTTGTAGAAAATGTAAATTATAATATAAATGAATTAAATGGTAATATCGAAGATGTATCAGCTACGACTGAGGAATTAGCGGCTGGTATGGAAGAGAGTGCAGCATCTGCCCAGGAGTTAGATGCGACTGCACAAGAAATTGAATCAGCGGCAAGAAATATTGCTGAAAAGTCACAAGAGGGAGCTCTAAAAGTAATTGAAATAACAACTAGGGCCAAAGTGACACAAGAAACCATAAAAACATCTGAGGCATCTATTGAAAAGGTAAGTGGTGAAATTGAAGAAAATCTAAGGAATGCCATTGAACAAGCAAAAGTAGTTTCAGAAATTGATGTTTTGTCACAGGCAATTATGGGCATAACCTCTCAAACCAATCTGTTGGCATTAAATGCAGCTATAGAAGCTGCAAGAGCAGGTGAATCTGGTAGAGGGTTTTCTGTAGTAGCAGATGAGATAAGAAGACTTGCAGAGCAGTCTAAAACTATGGTGGAGCAGATTCAAGGTGTTACGAATAAGGTAAGAAATGCAGTGGATAACCTTTCTGATCATGCAGATGTACTCCTGGATTTTGTTAGTAAAGATATTTTTGATAGTATTAAAGTATTCTCTGAAACTGCAGAATCCTATAATGAAGATGCTACGTATGTAGATGGATTAATAACTGACTTTAGCGCTACTTCTGAAGAGTTATTAGCTTCTATCCAAAACGTGATAATTGCAGTAAATCAGGTATCTAAAGCTGCCATAGAAGGTGCGGCAGGTACAAGTGATATTGCAGGTAAAATAGGTAATGTAAATAGTATGTCCGGTGAAGCAAAGTTGCAAATAGAAACAGCAAACCAAAGTTCTTTAAGATTGAAAAAAGAAATTACCCATTTTAAGATATAAGGTTTAGTAAATGCAAAGTAAAACTGCTTTCATACAGATTTCAATGGCAGATCCATTAGAAACTTAAGTATGAAAGCAGTTTTTAGTTTACACTACATTAAATTTAAGTCTGGGATTATACGGCATTGTGGCAGAAGGCAACGATACTATCAATAGGAATATCACAAACTGCACCTACATTTTGGTTATTTCTCTTTCTATTATTGTAGTTATTGCAATCATTGTTATTATTGTCATTATTATTATTTAAGTCGCCGCAGCAAGAACTACCAAGAGGACAGGTTGGAGCAACGCCCTGACGGGAGTCTAATCTTAAGAATTCACAATTAACTGATAATAAAACTCCTGTAAAACCGCATCCGGAAATACCACCACTTGCTGTAAAAACAATTACTGTTTCGCCAACAAATCTTCTAATGTGATCAACGAAACATTGATCGCTAACACCGTTATTAGAACGGTTATTACAATTATTGTTAAAATTATTATTAAAATTATTATTACAAGACATATTAAATCCTCCTAATTCTTATAATGCGTTATGACAGAAGGCTGCTATTTTACATATTGGGATATCACATACTGAGCCTACTGAACGATGATGATGATTGTTGTAATTATTGTTGTAATTGTTATTGTAGTTATTGTTGTAGTCGTTATTGTTCATATCATTGCAACATGAACTGTTTGCACCGCCCACTGGACATGTAGGTGCACTACCTTGATGTGTAACTATTCTGACAAAATCACAATTTACTGATAATAAAACACCTGTAAAACCACATCCGGATATACCACCGCTTTTCGTAAATATTGTTACTGTCTCTCCTACAAATTCACAGATATGATCAACTAAAGACCTATCTCTGTGGCAATTGTTAAAATTATTAGAATTGCTCCAAGACATATGAGTTCCTCCTTATTATAATTCTTTAAGTCGATTTGGTTTGTTGCTAACCATACATTATACTATGTCAAAATTCTTAGCATTGTGACAGGAATATACGGTTTTTTAGTAAATCGTACAACAAAATTCGACAAAATGAACAAGCACTTCCCTTGAACAAATGGAAATAAATGTAACTTCATCACAGACTTTCCAAAGAATTTATATATAATATAAGTATGATAAATAGAATAAAGGAGAGAATTATGAAAGCCATTAAAATTACAAATAAAAACTTTAAAGCAGAGGTACTAGGGGCAGATACACCAGTTTTGTTAGATTTTTGGGCACCATGGTGTGGTCCTTGTAAAATGGTAGCACCTATTCTGGAAGAAGTAGCGAAAGAAAGAGATGAAACACTCAAAGTTGGAAAAATCAATATAGATGAAGAACTAGAACTCGCTAAAGCTTTTCACGTTATGAGTATACCAACCTTGGTAGTAATAAAAGAAGGAAAAGTGGTTAAAACTTCTATAGGATTAAGACCTAAAAAAGATATATTAGCTTTAATTGATGAGGAAGAGGATATTGTTAGTGCTGCAGAAGAAAAAGAATAAGTAGACTTTTTTGCAGGGCTGCCAAAAATAGAGTTAGGTGATAACCTTTAAAACTTTATTTCTGGCAGCCCTTTAGTTTTCTCAAAAAATCAGTCTATCTCAATACAAAAAATAATATATATGAATAAAGATTATTATGAAGTAAAAGAAATTATAATGCTAACATAGCAGGAGATGGGAGTCAATAGATGAAAAAAGAGTACGGTTTGAGAGAATTAGTAAATCAATATCAAAAAGAAGTATCTTATTATAGCCAAATGGAGGCTTATGGAGTTACTGCATATGAAAAGAATTATCACCAAAATCTAATTAACCAGCGCACAGAAGAGTTAATTATGCAAATAGAACGATTTGTGGTCATTGCAGCACAACAAAACGGACCAGATGTTGAAGAAGAAAGGTTTTTTACTTTGGAAGAATTATCATATTTCGATGGTACCCAAGGTAAGCCAACCTATGTAGCAGTGAATGGAACAGTATACGATTTAAGTGAAAAAATTGCCTGGGCAGGGGGGAGTCATTTTGGTATGCAGGCTGGTAGGGACTTAACAGATCAATTTACATCTTGCCATGGTGGTATGATTGCGATGCTTGAACAACTGCCTGTGGTTGGCTTCTTAATAACACCAGAAGTTCAATCGTGAGAAAGGAATTAAAAAGTAATGATTAGTATCATTCCCGCTAAGATTACGAAAGTCAACTATATTGAGGATTTACATACAAGTGCTATAAGGAAATATGATAAAGAGGATATACCTCAGTTAGCAATCACTGCGCAAGTGGAGATACTAGGAAAAAATAAAGAAATCAATATAGCAATGATAAAGAATCCACAACCGGGAGATTACGTAATTATTCATAAAGGATATGCTCTGAGGACAATAGACAAAGAGTATTATAACTATTTGGAAATGGTATATAAAACGTTTTGGGAAGGTGATTAAGTTAGGAGGAGGATATGACAGACGAAGAAAGATATAAAATAATTAGTGAAGACTATGCTGATATATTTGTTCGAGGGCAAGATAACATCAATCGTTTATTGGAAGAACCAGAAGCTTCTATAAGCAATATAAATAGAAATTTGGGAGTAAGTTATATACCAGTAACCAATATGACAAGAGATAGTGTACTTATATTTGGATATCAGAATATTCCCAAATGTTATGGGTTATTATCTCTTTCTTCCATTGAAGCATCCGGTATAAATAATCTAAGGAAAGAGGAGAACTTTGATCTAAAAGGCAGTAATGTTTTAATAGGATTTGTAGATACAGGTATTGATTATAGAAATACAATATTTCAAAATCCTGATGGTACAACACGAATCATCTCTATTTGGGATCAAGGAATTGATAGCAGTAACTATCCAAAGGATTTTTTTTATGGTACAGAATATACAAGAGAACAAATAAACCTAGCCCTTCAAGCAGCAGACCCTCTTCTAGTAGTACCAAGTACTGATGAAAATGGTCATGGCACCATGTTAGCTGGAGTTGCAGCAGGTGGTCCAAGTGTAGAAAATAATTTTACAGGTGTTGCCATTCATGCGAAAATGGTCATAGTGAAAGTTAAACCTGCAAAAAGATATTTAAAGGAATTTTTCCGTATTCCAGAGTATGATTTATGTTATCAGGAAAATGATATTATTATGGGAATAGAATACTTAGTAAGAATGGCAAGAGAGCTTGGTAGACCAATTGCTATCTGCCTTGGAGTAGGCTCTTCACAGGGAGCTCACGATGGAGAGAGTATTTTGTGCCGTTATTTAGATGAAATGGGTCAACAAAATGGGATTGGCTTGGTGGTGGCAGCAGGTAATGAAGGCAATGAAAATCATCATGTCTATGGCGAAGTAAATCCAAGTTTAGAGTATGATATTATTACATTAAATGTGGGAGCCAATGAAAGTGGTTTCTCCATGGAACTTTGGGGATTTGCACCAAATATCATAGAAATGGATATTTATGCACCATCAGGTGAATTGGTAACTAAGGTCTCTGGAGAGTTCTTACAAAGAAATACCATTCAGGTAGATTATAATCAAACTACCATATATATAGATAATATATTTAGTGAATCAAGTACTGGCGGTCAGTTAATATTATTCAGGTTTTTGAGCCCGGTTAGTGGTCTTTGGAGATTTGTAGCATCAGGCAAAGGAGATTTAACTATAAGATATCATATATGGCTGCCCATTAGTAACTTTTTATCTAGTGATACATTTTTTCTAAATGCTGATAATGATACGACTTTATCCATACCAGCCAATAGCATTAATACTGTCACGGTTACAGCCTATAATAATATCAATTCCAGTTTATATTTTTATACCAGCAGGGGCTTCACCAGAAGTAATGGTCTTAAGCCAGATGTAGCGGCACCCGGTGTAAATCTAGTTGCTCCAGCATTAAATGGAGGATTCTTAAGGTATACAGGTACAAGTGCAGCAGCAGCTCATACCACGGGCCTTGTAGCACTAATACTGGA
>DALYNO010000008.1:6941-22659 GCA_031975295.1 Anaerocolumna sp.
GAACAAAAATTTTGTAAATCTAAATAATATTGTAATTAGAAGACTCCTGGTAAGAGGTGCAAAAAGGAATCCACAAATATCCTATCCCAATGAATCCTGGGGGTTTGGTATGCTGGATATTTATCGCACCTTTCAGACCTTTCAGAATGAAGACTAAGGTTCTTGTCTGTTGGAGAGTTTTAAACAAACCGGACAGATACCAAAGAATTCCAGGCTATGTCCAGTTATGGCGTAGCCGGTTTTTTTAATAAGATTATCCTCAAGAGTCCCCAAAGGACATGTATCTATAGCCACCCTTTCATTACATAAAGTACAAATTAGTGTATGCTTATGATTATGACTATTTATTTCAAAATAAGCTTTGCCGTCTTGATGAAGTGTTTTGGTTACTACATTTTTCTCTGCTAAGGCATTCAGTGCTCGGTAAATAGTAGAGATGCTCATCTTAATTTCTTTTGAAGTCATTTCTTCTATCTCCTCCACCGTTAAAGCAGTTGTAGCTTCTTCCAAAACGGAAAGTATCAGTATTCTTTTTTTTGTTTGTTTTAAATCCGCAGATTTTAAGGTACTATTATTCAAATAATCACTTCCTAGCCATTATTTAGTATTGGAGTATATCTCTTGTATGAATTTATTCTATTAAAATCATAGATGAACAAGATATAATTGTCAAGTGAGAAAATAGTAGACCAATATAATAGCCAGCCTAAACAAAAGTATGTCCATTCATCCAAAGAGTTACCGGAGTCAATCACTTATGCCAGATTGTGATTTGCCAGAAGAAACTAAGGATAAATATAAGGTTAACAATTAATCATTTTCTGGTATAATAGATATGAGTGATACAATCATTTATGGACTTAAGGCAATTATTACACGAATCCTAAGTATAGAAACAAGGAGAGGTACCTATGCAGATAACGAGGCTGTTTCATATTTTATATATATTATTAAATCAAAAAACCATTACTGCAAAAGAACTAGCAGAACAGTTTGAGGTTTCTGTTAGGACAATTTATAGAGATATCGACATACTAAGCCAGTCAGGTATACCAATATATACCAGTAAGGGTAAAGGCGGTGGTATTGGTATACTAAGTAATTTTGTTCTGAATAAATCCCTTTTACTTAAGGAAGAACAAGAAGAAATTATATCTGCTCTTCAGGGTCTAAATGCCACCAGATATGCAGATGACAAAGGCTTGATAATGAAATTAAGCCAGATATTTGGGACAAGCCAGACCAATTGGATTGAAGTGGATTATTCCGATTGGGGAGATGGTAACAAGGCTATATTTATAACAGCAAAAGAAGCTATTTTGCAAAAGAAAGTATTGGAATTTGATTACTATAATCGAAACAGTGAAAAATTAAGCAGAAGTATTGAGCCATTACAGTTATGGTTTAAAAATAAAACCTGGTATCTTTGGGGTTATTGTAGAGTAAAATCCGATTATAGATTATTTAAGTTAAACAGAATTAAGAATATGAAAATAACAAGAGAAACGTTTACAAGGACTATACCTGCAAATACTGAAAATCTGGCCAAAGGATTCATAACAGATAATGCTGTAAAGATAACACTAAAAATTAATCATTCTATGGCTTATAGAGTATACGATGAATTTGATCCAGAGTCAATAACAGAAGAGGAGGGAAACTTTTTGGTAGAGTATTCCTGCCCAGAAGATGAATGGTTGTACGGTTATATTCTGTCTTTTGGTAAGTCTGCTGAAGTAATAGAACCTCCTCATATAAGAGAAATTATAAAAAATTATATGACAGAGGTTCTAAATAAATATAAATGAGGTTAAATGTGTTGCCCAAATTGAATTTTTATACCATTTGGGTCAGAAACATAACAAAATTTAATATGAGGATTGGGGCTAATGATTTCACCAAATACCGGATGTGCTAAGATGGAAATTTGTTTAGACCTTAGGACTTTCATGGTCTCTTCTAGATCGGCAGTTTCAAAACCCAATGAAATATTGGCACCAATGACCTCTGGTTTTACATTTTTGTTATAGATTAATTCAATCTTAGTTTCACCATCACCTAGAAATGCTATTTCACTATCTGGTCCTGCAGTAAATCTTCTTTCTAACTTTAAGCCTACTATTTCTTCATAAAAAGATATTGATTCTGATAAATCTCTTACTTCAATGGTACACCAATTAAATTTCATAGAAACCTCCTAGTTCCTCAAATGAGTATTATAATCATATAATTTTAAGTAAAAATATACTTAAGTGGTTAATGAAACCTATTATATCATTGATTGTCAATTGGTACAATGTATTGATTTAAACCATTAACTTACAAAACTTTATGTAATTAACTTAAAGAAGTTGTTGACAAATGAGTGGATTGCTATTATGATAAACCTATAATATAAATTAAACCGTTGAGAAAGAAGAGTAAGCTTTTGTAATTCATTCCAGAGAGCCCCCATTGGTGTAAAGGGGTATGAAGTTCTAAGCTGAATGGGCTTTTGAGGGCAACCCGAAATTTAAGTAGGCGTTGACGGATTCCATAACCGTTATACATATGGCATATATGTTTGTATATGAATAAGTGGACTTTTTAGTCAAATTGAGTGGTACCGCGGATTTTATTCGTCTCAAGTTTTATAACTTGAGGCTTTTTTTTATCCTTTTTTTGGGGAATTTTTCAATGAGTAAGTTTTGAGATAGCAAAACCAAAGATAAGTATTGTAACGACTAAAACTAGAAAGACTAGAGTTACAAGAATAAAAAAGACTTAACCTTAAGTTTGGTAATGAAATAAAATTAAAATAAATGATGAAATAGGAGGATATGTTATGAAGAGAATTATTTCAGTTGGTATTATTATGGTAATGGCAGCAAGTATGTTATTTGGGTGTGGGAAAAAAGAAGATGTGGTTACTATTGGTATAGGGCAGTTTGCAGAACATGCTTCACTAGATAACTGCCGTGAAGGATTCTTAGCAGGTCTAAAAGAGGGAGGATTTGTAGAAGGCGAAAACCTCAAAGTATTACTAGATAACGCTCAGGCTGATGGAGGTATTGCTGCACAGATAGCCAATGATTATGTATCCAAAAAAGTTGACTTAATATGTGGTATTGCAACTCCCATGGCACAGAGTGCATTTGGTGCAGTGAAAAATACGGATATTCCTGTAATCTTTACTGCAGTGACAGATCCAATTCTTGCGGAACTAGCAACTGAGGATAAAACACCAACAGGAAATATTACAGGTACAAGTGATAAGTTACCTGTTGAAAAACAATTAGAAATGATACGAAAAGTACTACCTGATGCACAAACCATTGGTATCTTATATAGTACCAGTGAAATAAATTCTGTATCTGCAATAGAAGAGTACAAAGAAGCAGCAGGTAATTTTGGTTTTGAAATAGTAGAAAGTGGTATTGCAACTATTTCTGATATTCCCCTTGCAACAGATAATCTATTAAGCAAAGTGGATTGTATTACCAATTTAACAGATAATACTGTAGTAAGTTCCCTTCCAATTATACTAAACAAAGCTTCAGAAAAGAATATTCCAGTATTCGGCAGTGAAGTAGAACAAGTAAAAATTGGTTGTCTGGCAGCTGTTGGTTTAGACTATTATGACTTAGGTGTGCAGACCGGCAAGATGGCGGCCGATGTTTTAAAAGGTGAAAAAAAGGCAAGTGAAATGAAATTTGAAGTGATAGAAGATGCTGCTTTTTATGGTAATACTGCAGTAGCTGAAAAATTAGGAATTACATTACCAAAAGATTTAGTTGACACAGCAAAAGAAATGTTTCAAGACATAACACAATAAAAGAGATTCAGGAAAGGTAAAATACTTATGGTTGCAGAAATATTAGGAATAATATTAGGAATAGTGGAAGAGGGGTTTTTATACGGTATTATGTCATTGGGGGTATATATTACTTATAAAATACTGGATTTTCCTGATCTGTCCGTAGATGGTACTTTTCCTTTAGGTGGTGCAGTAACAGCAGTATTAATTGTACTTGGAGTAAATCCATTTTTGACCCTTCTCATTTCCTTTGCAGCAGGGGCACTTGCAGGGATTGTTACAGGATTTATACATGTAAGATTTAAAGTACGGGATTTATTATCTGGAATTATAGTAATGACTGCCCTATATTCCATTAACTTAAGAATAGCAGGTAAGTCAAATGTAAGTATATTTAGCCAACCTTCCATCTTTGATAATAGTTTGTTGGATAAGATTCCTGATTCTGTAAGAAAATTCACAGTGGTTATAATTCTAGGCATAATCACTGTAATTATGAAATTATTATTGGATTTTTATCTAAAAACAAAGTCAGGATTTTTACTTCGAGCTGTTGGAGATAATCAGGTATTAGTTACCTCTCTTGCAAAAGATCAGGGCAAAGTTAAAATTATTGGATTGGCCCTTGCCAATGGATTTGCAGCTTTAGCTGGCTGTATTTATACCCAGAAGAATGGTTTTTTTGAAATTTCAATGGGTACTGGAATAATTGTGATTGGCCTTGCAAGTGTTATAATTGGAATTAATATATTTAAAAATCTAACATTTGTGAAAGCCACCACCGCAGTCATTGTGGGGTCTATAATCTATAAAGCCTGTGTTGCAAGTGCTATTTCCTTAGGAATGGTACCCTCTGATTTAAGACTTGTGACTTCGATTTTATTCTTAGCCATACTTATCTTAAGTTATGAAAGAAAAAGGAAGGTGAAACAAAATGCTTAAGTTAGAAGGAATTGAAAAGTACTATAACCCAGGTACAGTAAATGAAATGTGTTTGTTTCATGATTTTAACCTGACCGTACAAAATAATGAGTTTGTCTCAGTAGTCGGAAGCAACGGTTCTGGTAAAACTTCTATGTTAAATATTATTTGTGGAAGCTTAGATGTGGATAAGGGTAGGATTCTAATGAATGACACAGATATAACTGGACTATCAGAGCATAAAAGGCAAAGAAATATAGGAAGAGTATATCAAAATCCTGCTCTGGGCACTTGCCCTAATATGACAATTCTTGAAAATATGTCTATGGCAGATAATAAAGGGAAAGCTTTTAACTTAAAAATGGGCACCAACAAAAAAAAGATAGAAACCTATAGAGAAAATTTACGAGGTCTTAATTTAGGCTTAGAGGACAAAATGGATATTCCAGTTGGCTCTCTCTCTGGGGGACAAAGACAGGCCATGGCATTGTTAATGGCAACAATGACACCGATAGAGTTTCTTATTTTAGATGAACATACTGCTGCCCTTGATCCTAAAACTGCTGAAAGAATAATGGAACTTACTAGAATGATTGTAAGAGAAAAAAAAGTTACAACGATTATGGTTACCCATAATTTAAGATATGCGGTAGAGTTTGGAAATCGTCTGATTATGATGCATAGAGGAGAGGCTGTTTTAGATAAGTCTGGTGAAGATAAAATTAGCCTTAAAGTTGAGGATATTTTAGGGAAATTTAATGAGATTAGTATTGAATGTGGTAACTGATTTTATAGGCTGTGAGTACTTGCTAAAATCACCATATGGTAATAGTAGAAAGCCCTGATTCCCCTATGTTCTTATGCTTAGATACAGGGTCAGAATTTACTAGTGAATATTTGATATGGTAGAACAAGAGATGAGCTGGTCAAACTCCTCGTTACACTGGTCAAACAGTGCCCATCTCACCTCTAAACCACATCAAATATGCAAAAGTAAATTGGCAGACCCTGCATAAAGCGCATAAGAATCATAGGGTTAGCAGGGATTTCTACATGTAGGCTGGGAAGTGATTTTATCAAGTAGATGCAGTTTATTGGTTAGGTTGATTGCATAATATGGGCAGACTTTGAATGCTTCATTGACAAATTAGTTTTTTATTTATATAATATTTGTTAGACATCTAACAAATAAGGTATATGAAAGGATATCCTATGAAAGACAGTTATAAGCGGGAGGATGACTTTGGGGTTTATATTCAGAAGCTAGCCAAAAATATTAAGTATCTTGCGGACGAGAATTTAATTAAGCAGAATATAACCCTGGAGCAGGTTAAAATTCTGCGTTTTCTTTCTGTTAATTTTGGAGAAGAATTTAGTAATCAGAAAGATATTGAAACGAACTTTGGTATTAAGCGGTCTTCTGTTACTAGTATTTTGCAAAATATGGAGAAGAATGATCTGATTATAAGAGTAAGTGATGAGAATGACGCAAGAGTTAAGAAGGTAAAATTAACACCCAGGGGCAGTATTTTATCCGGGGAATTAAAGGACTATATCACAAACTTAGAAAAAGTCATTGTAAAAGATATGTCCCAGGTGGAGAAAGATTTATTTAAGAATTTATTAAAAAGAAGTATTCAAAATGTAGAAGAATTAATGCAAGATGTTTATTAAGATCAAAGGAAAATTTATATATGAAAGGCTGCTGGTGACTTCCTTTGACGAAAAATAGCAGTGCCACAGTGACTGTGGTTATAGGTGAATTATGTATAAAAATTTATTAAGCTGTATAGGTGAATATAAGAAGTACGCTATACTTACACCTTTGGTGATGATAGGTGAAGTGTTAATGGAAATTCTGATTCCTTTTGTAATGGCACAAATTATAGATGTGGGTATTTTAGGTAATGGGGGTATTTCCTATATTGTTAAGATGGGGCTATTGATGATAGGAATGGCATTAGTTTCATTAAGCTTTGGAGCGTTAGGTGGTAAGTTTGCCGCCAAGGTAAGTATGGGTTTTGCTAAGAATTTAAGGAAAAAGCTATTTGATAAGGTTTTGGACTTCTCTTTCTCTAATGTTGATAAATTCTCAACTCCTTCCTTGGTTACCAGATTGACGACAGATGTTACCAATACTCAAAATGCTTTTATGATGTTAATTCGTACTGCTGTTAGAGCACCAATTATGTTAATCGGTGCTACCATAATGGCTATTATTATCAATGAGAAATTGTCCGTTGTATTCTTAATTGCGGTCCCCATTCTTGGTATTTGTTTATTTCTGATCGTATATAATGCTCACCCCAGATTTGTTGCCATGTTAAAACATTATGATGAAATGAATGGTAATGTCCAAGAGAATCTTACCGGTATACGAGTAGTAAAAGCTTTTGTAAGGGAAAAGCATGAAATCAAGAAATTTGAAGCATCTGCAGATGAAGTTAGAAAAGCACAAGTTTTTGCAGAAAAAGTAGTTATTTTAAATGGACCACTGATGCAGTTTAGTATGTATAGCTGTATTATAGCTGTATTGTGGTTTGGTGGGAATATGGTGATTGGTGGCACCTTTGAACTTGGTCAATTATCAAGTTTTATTAACTATATAGGGCAGATTTTAATGTCTCTTATGATGTTATCCATGATTTTTATTATGGTAGTAATCTCAAGAGCCTCCGTTACTCGTATTACAGAAGTGCTTAAGGAAGAGATAGATATTAAAGATAATTTAGAATCAAAAGATAATAAGGTAGCAGATGGGTCTATTGAATTTAAACAGGTTTCCTTTAGTTATGCTAAAGATGATACTAATCTGACCCTTTCAGATATTAATCTTAGAATTAACGCTGGTGAGACTATTGGTATTATAGGTGGTACTGGATCCTCTAAGACTACCCTAGTCCAGTTAATTCCTAGATTATATGATGTACAAAAGGGAGAAATTTTAGTTGGAGGAATGAATGTAACAGATTATGGTCTGGATACGCTTCGTGATGAGGTAGCAATGGTACTTCAAAAGAATGTATTATTCTCAGGAACTATTAGGGATAATCTTAAGTGGGGAAATGAGATGGCGACAGAGGAGGAAGTTATATCGGCTTGCAAGTCTGCCCAGGCACACGACTTTATTATGTCTTTTCCGCTAGGCTATGATACTGTCTTAGGTCAAGGTGGTGTAAATGTTTCAGGCGGTCAAAAACAAAGACTTTGTATTGCAAGAGCATTGTTAAAACAGCCGAAAATCATTATTATGGACGACTCCACCAGCGCAGTGGATACCGCTACTGATAAAAAAATAAGAGATGCACTAAAAGAAAATTTAAAAGAGACTACAACTATTATTATTGCACAAAGAATTTCATCTGTATGGGATGCTGATAAAGTAATTGTAATAGATGATGGAAAAATTGATGCCTTTGGCAGTCCGCAAGATTTATTAGTGTCAAATAAAATATATAGAGAAGTATACGAATCTCAGCAGAAAGGAGCTTAATTATGCCAGGACCAATGAGAGATTCAAAGCCAGTGAGTAAACCACAGAATACCTTTAAAACGCTGAAACGTATAATCAGTTATATGTCAGCTTTTAAGTTGCAGCTAGTACTTGTTATTATAGCCATTGTTGTAAGTGCATCGACCCAGATTATAGGTACATCTTTCCTAAAGAAGGTAGTGGATAGTTATATACAGCCATTATTTTTAGCCTATGATCAAGTTTTGTTTCATGGCTTTGTAAGAACCTTAATGATTATGGGAGGAATCTATTGTTTAGGTGCCCTATCAACATATGTATATAGTAGAGTAATGTTAAATATCTCAACAAAAACACTTTATAATATTAGAGTAGATTTGTTTCAAAAAATGGAAAGATTTCCAATCAAATATTTCGATACACATGCACATGGAGATTTAATGAGCCGCTATACCAATGATACGGATGCCATAAGAGAAATGTTAAGTAATAGTGTGGCTAACTTCATTTCATCTATTATAACTGTAACTGGTGTATTTGCCATGATGCTTTATTTTAGCTGGGAATTAACTTTAATCGTAGTTGTAATGCTTTTTATTATGGTCACAGTCATTAAAAAGATTGGTGCTAAAAGCGGTAAATACTTTAGAGAGCAGCAAAAAGAACTGGGCAAGGTAAATGGTTATATTGAAGAAATGTTTGAGGGACAGAAGGTAGTTAAAGTATTCTCCCATGAAAAAGCAGTGAAAGAAGAATTTGATGTTTTAAATAGTCAGTTGTGTGAAGCCGCAACTGGGGCAAATACTTTTGCCAATATTTTGATGCCAATTATGAATAATCTATCCCATTTACTTTATGCACTTACTGCAGTTGCAGGAGGTATATTCTCGATTATGGGTGCGGTAAGTATTGGTACAGTTGTTGCTTTTATGCAATATACAAGAAGCTTAACCCAGCCTATTACCCAAATATCTCAGCAGGTGAACTCAGTACTTACTGCCCTTGCAGGAGCAGAGAGAATATTTACCATGATAGATGAAGAGGCAGAAATTGATGATGGCTATGTCACCATGGTACCCGCAAATGTAGATGAATCAGAAAATATTTCAGAAGCTGCTACAACTACAGGTAAGTGGGCCTGGAAGCATCCCCATAAAGAAGATAATTCTGTTAGTTATACCTTAATAAAAGGAGAAGTGGAATTTGATCAAGTTGTTTTTGGTTATGATGAAGATAAGATAGTATTAAACGGAGTTTCACTTCTTGCAAAACAAGGTCAAAAATTTGCTTTTGTTGGATCTACAGGAGCAGGTAAAACCACGATTACCAATTTGATTAATCGTTTCTATGATGTACCCGATGGTAAAATACGTTATGACGGTATTAATATCAATAAAATAAAAAAGGATGATTTAAGGCATTCTCTAGCTATGGTTTTACAAGATTCACACCTATTTACTGGAACGGTTATGGAAAATATCAGATATGGGAGATTAAGTGCTACAGACGACGAGGTAATTGAAGCAGCTAAACTTGCTAATGCTCATTCCTTTATTAAACATTTACCTCAAGGATACCAGACTAAATTAACTTATGATGGTTCAAATTTATCACAGGGACAAAGACAATTAATTACCATTGCAAGAGCCGCCATTGCTAACCCACCTGTTCTTATATTAGATGAAGCCACTTCCTCTATTGATACAAGAACGGAAGCTCTCATTGAAAAGGGTATGGATCAATTAATGGATGGCAGAACTGTATTTGTTATTGCTCACAGACTATCAACAGTACGAAATTCTCATGCTATTATGGTCCTGGAAAAGGGAGAAATTATAGAAAAGGGTAATCATAACCAGCTAATTGATCAGAAGGGAAAATACTACCAGTTATATACAGGAATGTTTGAATTATCCTGAATTTAACTATATATGTTAAAAATTATAGAATGAATTTATATATTTAACATATTAATGATGTTTTCTTGGAATAGGTAATTGTAACTAGAAGCAAATCATGATAATATATTTCATTAGTAAGAGAATGATATATTATTGTGGTTTGCTTTTCATTTTATGGAGTATACCAAAGAAAAGATGACATAATAATATCAGTGATCAGGAGGTATTAATTAAGTTGTGAAAAGAAAACGTAAAGAGTTAAGTAGGCTGGAAGGATTTTGGGTACAGAAATAAAATGAGTGGCACAATCGTAATACTCATGGAGAAATTATTAGATTTTCATATATTCTTTGAAGGATTTTATGAGAATCTGTTAAAGAGTAAACTAATTATAGACGATTATGCACTAAAGAATACAGCTGCAATACTAAAATCATTGGAATCAAAGCATTGTGAGTTATATAGAGAAACGATACATTCTTATTCTAAAAATAATATTCCTGTTTCCGATAACATTTTATCTGAAGTTGATTTTTTTCTTATAACTTTAAAGCAGTCATTAAGTAGCTATGGGATAATGAATGGGAAGCAAATGATAGCCAATGCAATTGATTACGAGAATAAACAGATTTTCCTGCTAAGTAAAATTATAGACATGCTTGCTATAGAGAAACCGGATAATGACTCCGTTACTCTTATGGAGATGTTAAAAAAAGAAGAAGAAAACAATTTAGCTTTATTAAATCCTTTTATCTAAAGCTACAGATTGAATTGAAAATACTCCCCTTATAGTAAACCTTTTTTTTACTATAAGAGGAGTATTTTCATACGAAATGGTGTAGTGAAGGATTATATGAGGCCCAGGTTAAAGGGGTATATTTTTTATTTGGCATAGGAGAGGTCTTTGATAACTGTTACCTTGGTGAGAATTGGATATAAAAATGTGGATACTAATATACCAAATATATTCTGTACCACATTAAAGGGCACATTTATGAGAGCCGTGCCAACTCCCATCCCCATAAAAAGGGCTTCAAATAAGAAATATCCTGTAGTTACTACAAGGCCACCTAATATACCAGAAAATATAATAAGGAATGGTTTTATTTTAAATTTAGTAATATTCCTTGAAAAAAAGTGGAATACTAGGCTTCCTGCCAGTGCAGCAAGGGCTTTAATGAGAAATGTTGCAGGAGCATAAATGGCATAAGATGATAAAATATCTGCAAGCATGGACCCAAGACCAGCTGCCAGACTTCCCCAGATGGGACCAAGTAATATACCGGATAAAAGTACTAAACCATCTCCTAAATGGATATAGCCGCCTGTTGGTGAGGGGATCTTAACAATCATTGTAGCGATACATGTCATTGCTGTCATTAAAGCTGTAATAACTAAGTTTTTTGTTTTATTCATATTGGCATCATACTCCTTTGAAAGATTTCTTTTACATACTTTATTATATAATTGGCATGATTAAAAGTTCCAGAAACAATTAAATTAATGGTGCCAGATGTAAAAAATATAGGATACCAGAATATTGGATTGCAAATTTAGAATAAGTGCATTAATATGTTATTACTAACAAATATCAGGCAGCCTAAACTATGTTAATTTGGACTGTTTGTTAGGTTGAAAGAAAATAATTAGGAAGGGAAAATGCCACTATCAACTGATTCTTTCAACTTATTATTTATGGCTGTATCATATATAAGAGCAAATATGATATGCAATAGGTATAATTATGGATATATATAAATTACTGGAACAAGTTAAAAATAATGAAATAGAAATTGGAGAAGCAGAGAAATTACTTAAGAAGTTACCTTATGAAGATTTGGGTTTTGCTAAATTAGATCATCACAGAGCACTACGTTCTGGATTTGGTGAGGTGGTTTTTTGTGAAGGTAAAGATATCTCTCATCTTATTCAAATATATGAGAAATTTTTTGAACGTGATAAAGATGTACTTGGTACCAGAGCCAGTGTATATCAATACGAGGAATTAAAAAAAGTTCTGCCCCAGGTAGCATATGATCCTTTGTCACGAATTCTTTCGATTCAGAGAAGTGATAAACAAAGAAAGGGTTTAGTAGCTATATGTACTGGAGGCACTGCAGATATTCCAGTTGCAGAAGAGGCAGCACAAACAGCTGAATTTTTTGGGTGTAATGTTAATAGAATTTATGATGTTGGAGTAGCTGGGATTCACAGACTTTTATCTAAAATAGAAGATATTCAGCAAGCAAATTGTATTGTAGCAGTGGCGGGTATGGAAGGAGCCCTCGGAGGGGTGTTGGCTGGATTGGTGGACAAGCCAGTTATTGCCGTACCTACTTCCGTAGGGTATGGTGCTAATTTCAAGGGCGTTTCAGCTTTATTAACCATGCTAAATTCCTGTGCAGAAGGACTAGCTGTAGTGAATATAGATAATGGCTTTGGAGCTGGTTACATGGCTACTCAAATTAATAGATTATGCAAAGAATGACTTGAAACTGTACTAGATTTATAATGCTGCAATAAACATCAAGGGTAAGAAGAAACTGCTAAATAAGGATTCATATGCTAAGATTGTTACAGACAGAATTATCTTATTGATGCAGTTTCTTAATTGTTATAAATAATTTTTAGTGTTTATTCATGTTGTTATTATTCATGCTGTATTATTCATGCTGTTATTATTCATGCTGTTATTATTCATGCTGTTATTATTCATGCTGTATTATTCATGCTGTATTATTCATGCTATATTATTCATGCAGCTATTGTTATATTAATGTTGTTTTTAGTCGTTGTATTACCTGATTTTAAGATAAAGAATGACAGGAATTCTGTATGATTCTATAAACGGTCTGATAATCCAAATCATGGCTAGCCATTAAGGATTTAACAGCTTCGTATTCTGGATAATAAAATGTTTTATCCGCAAAGGTGCAAATTTTAACCATTGCCTCACCCAGAGGAGTAGAAATGGTTTTGATTTCACGGGTTAAGATGGTTCTTTCCGCTATATGTTTTCTAATGCCAATAGTTGTGGTATGAATGAAAATGATTTCTTCCATAGTTTTTATTTTATCCTCTGTACATAAAACACCTAATAAGTAAGCAGGACGGTTCTTCTTCATGTAGATAGGAGAATAATAAACATCTTTAGCTCCCTTTTCAAATAGCTTATCCATGGTTAAGGATAAAACTTCACCTGAACAATCATCTATATTGGCCTCCAGTACCCATACAGAATCTTCATTTGCATTCCTGCAGGTTTCTTCAATTAACATAGCTCTAAGAAAACTAGTTTGTTCATAATTGCGTTTACCTACACCTAAACCTAGCTTTTGTATTTTGAATTCTTTTGGTAGAGAATCGTTGGTCTTGATGGCTGCAACAATAGCAGCACCCGTGGGAGTCACCAATTCTCCTTTTACATTGGTAATGCGAAGAGGCAAACCATAAGTTGTTGCAATATTTACTACGGCTGGTACGGGTACAGGAAGGACACCGTGCTGACAGGTTATAAGACCAGTGCCTTCATATAATTCACTAACAATGACTTCATTGATGTTTAAATTATCCAGACAGATCGCTACAGAAACAATGTCAACAATAGAATCTATGGCACCTACTTCATGAAAATGTACTTCTTCTATTGATTTACCATGGGCTTGGGCTTCAGCACCTGCAATGATATAAAATATTTTTTTGGCTGTTTCTTTCGCTTTCGCAGTTATGGAAGAAGCATCAATAATATTGTTTATATCATTTAGATTTCTGTGCTCATGCATGCCATATTGGATAAAAGAATGGGAATGGGTGTGACCATGACCATTGGTATGATTGTGGTCATGGCTGTGAATGTGATCATGGTCCTGCTTATGGTCATGAACATGTTTGTGCTCATGCATATGATATTGACCAGTAGTATGTTCCTTTAGCTTCTTTCGAGTGATTGTTCCATGAATTTTTATAGTTCCATCTGACAGGTTCCTGGTTGCTGCATGAATATGTTTGGAATCTTTATCCCTGTTATTTTCATGGGCAAACAAGTAGTCTAAGTCATGATCATGATTGTCCTTATCAAGTATTACATTGAAGTCGCAAGCCTCAATACTGTTTTTTAATTTTTTACTAATCTCTATTCTATAGCCCTTTACCTGAAGGCTTTTTAATCCATTTAACAAAACATCGGTATCCGCGCCCAAATCTATTAAAGCTGCAACAGTCATATCGCCACTGATTCCAGAATAACATTCCAAATATAAAGTCTTTTTATCCATATTTACACCCATTGCTGAATACAAGCTTGTCTGCATTCACACTTGTCCTTTCAATACTTTGTTATATTATAACACTCGTAATAAATAGTGCAAGTAAAAGCACTTGACATTATTTACCCTTTATGCTAAACTTTTCACGTCTAGGGGTGTCTGATGAATCAGGCTGAGAGGAGACTTAGTTTAATGTCTTAAACCCTGAAACTGTGAGAACAGTTTCATACCTGATCCGGATCATGCCGGCGTAGGGATGTATATGGAATTAATAATAAGTGCACTTATTATGAACATACATACCTCTTCGGCTTCGAAGGGGCTTTTTTGTTATAAATAAGATTACCCCTTTAAGTCAGTTAAGATGGATTATCTAAAATGATAGTATTGTCATAAAACTTTCATAAGGATTATGGGAGCATGTGAAAAGGAGAAAAATTATGAATGCAAATGTCGCAATACAAGTTTTACCTCATGTTACTACTGATGAAGAAGTAATTAGAATCGTAGATGAAGTCATTGCCTATATCAAAAGCACTGGTTTAAAGTGCTATGTAGGGCCATGTGAAACAGCGATTGAAGGTGAATATGAAGAACTTATGGAAATTGTTAAAAACTGCCAATACATAGCTATTAAGGCTGGTTGCCCAAAAGTTGCTTCTTATGTAAAAATAAGCTTTGCACCGGAGGGTGGTGTCCTTACAATTGATCAAAAAGTTACAAAACATCATCAATAAAATATCTCCAGTGCTTGCAATAGGGATCATATTAATCCTATGGCAGTTTCTATCAATCACAGGAGTTGTTCCTAAGTTTATGCTGCCCTCTCCCTTTGATGTGGTAAAGGCTTTTTTATCAGACTTTCCACTTCTTATGGAGCATGCCAAAACTACAATGGTGGAGGCTTTTTTAGGGTTGTCCTTAGGAATCCTACTGGGATTTTGTATAGCAGTCATAATGGATAGATATACAATAGCCTATAAGTCCATATACCCCGTGTTAGTAATAACACAAACAGTACCAACTGTTGCTATTGCACCTCTTCTGGTGTTGTGGCTGGGATATGGCATTGTCCCCAAAGTGACACTGATTATTATTACATCCTTTTTTCCTATAGCAGTGGGGTTATTGGATGGGTTTCATTCTGCAGACAAGGATGCATTAAATCTTTTAAAAGCAATGGGCGCAAACAGATTTCAAAGTTTTATCCATATTAAACTTCCAAGCACATTAAGTCATTTTTTTGCAGGTCTTAGAATATCTGTGTCCTACTCAATCATAGGTGCCGTCGTTGCAGAATGGCTAGGAGGCTTTTCTGGTCTGGGTGTTTATATGACCAGAGTACGTAAATCTTACTCCTATG
>DALYNO010000009.1:0-13322 GCA_031975295.1 Anaerocolumna sp.
GCCAGACTCTAGCGCTGACGCGCTGTCACATCAGTGACACCTTCCTATTAAGCGTTATGCGCATCCTGCACGGAGTGCTTTTAATTTTACAGGATAGTTCAGAGAACTTTCCTGTAAAATTAAAAAAATGCCCCTCTATAATATTATCGTGAACCTTAGAACGATTTTTATTATAGAGAGGCAACCATAAAAGCTCAGAATGATATCCTAAGATATACTCTGAGAAATATGTACATACAATCATCGTCCGTAATTGTATGTCTTACATATAAAAAGGCAGGTCTTCTGACTCAGGCGTTAACATAGCAACCAATCTTCCCATTTTACACAGTGATTTATGATTTATAACAAGCAAGCTATTATGTCTTTCTTATGTATGAAATCCGGTTGTTACTCTTCCTTTACAGCGGCGGGACCGTATGGGACTTTCACCCATTTCCCTATTATCTTGTCTGCAAATGCTCCAAGCACCTTTTTATATTAAATTGTCAATTAAAGTGTAGCAAAATATAGATACACTGTCAATTGTTCTTCTACTAATATTGAATAATTAATTTTATACACTCCAGCCAAGACTTTCCTGCTGAATATGATACAAACGCTCATATAGCCCCTTCTTCTGAATAAGGCTTTCATGAGTTCCTTCTTCTGCTATCTTTCCATTCTCTAATACAATAATTTTGTCAGCTGTTACAACAGTTCTTAGTCTGTGGGCTATAACAATAACAGTTTTTCCTTTAATAAGTCTTGAAATTGCCTCCTGAATATAGACTTCATTTTCAGGATCAAGAGAAGCAGTCGCTTCATCTAAGAGAACGATAGGAGCATTCTTAAGTAAGGCTCTTGCTATAGAAATACGTTGTCGCTCCCCACCAGATAGGGTACTGCCGTTTTCACCAAGTACAGTTTCATATCCCTCGGACAGCCTATGGACAAAAGTATCGCAATTGGCAGCCCTTGCAGCAGCCATCACCTGTTCTCTTGTAGCATCTAGGTTACCAATTCGTATGTTATTATAAATGGTATCATGAAATAAAACCACATCCTGAAATACAAAGGACATATATCCCATAAGATGCTCAGGATCTAAGGATTTAATATCTATACCACCTATAGAAATGGCTCCGGAATCTACATCCCAAAAACGTGCAATTAACTTAGAGACAGTACTTTTACCACAACCAGAAGGACCAACTAGGGCGGTAATACTATCCGCTGGAATAATGGTCGATATATTCTGTATCACGGCCTGATTATCTTCTTTTGAATGATTGTATTGAAAGAATACATCCTTTAACTGAATGGTATAATCTTTTATTTCCCTTTCCGTGTCTCCGCTCATGATGGGCGTGGACATTAAAGTCCTCATACGCTTTGTGGAAAGCTGTAAATATAAAAGTTCAGGTAATAAGGTTAGCTCCACTAAGATTGGACCGTATATTCTAACAACAATTAAAAAGAACATTAAAAGAGGTATTAACTCTATTGACCCATTTGTTAATAAATGGGTTCCTGTAAATACGGTAAGTCCTACTCCTGCTTGCACAATCATTTGTGCTCCTGTAACAAATATACCTGTCCCAAATTCCATGGACATTGCCATTTTCATCATAACCTTAAGTGCGTGATCAAGTGCTTGGAACTTCTCCCCATCCAGTCCACAAGACTTTATTACTTTAATACCTTCTAAATATTCCTGTACTTGATCGGAAGCCTTTCGCTTAGCCGCTATATGTTTTTTCCCTGACTTTTCTTGTAATTTTCTGCTTCCCAGAATTACAAAAAAAGCAATGGGAACTGTAATAAACACAGTAAAAGCCAGCCTCCAATCAAAAAATGCCAGCATAATGCATACCAGTATCATAGAGATAGCATTGGCAAATAGTTGTGGCATAACATGACTTAACACGTGTTCAGTTGTTGCTACGTCACCCATTATATTAGTGGTTAACTCTGATAAATCTTTTGAGTTGAAAAAACTCATAGGAAGTTTTCTAATATGCTCTGCTATTCTAACTCTCGTTGCTTCTGATTCTGTATAAGAATTTACATATGTTTTTTTATAATCATTTTTGTTAGCTAAGAATACCAAAATTGCAGCAACCAGACCTAAACCAAACAGTACCCATAGTCTAAAAAAAGATATTTCTTTGCCTACAAAAGGATTTAATAACTCGTTAAATACTTGAATTGTTACACCAAAAGGAAGCATGAGAGATAAATTCGTAATTGTGCAGGCAAGAATAGCTTTCTTAAGGTCTTTATGTCCTTTATCTGTGAGCATTAACATATCTTTTAGATTAATTGTTGATTTTAGATTAGACATTTTTGTTTGCCTCCTTTGCCTTTCCCATTTTCCAATCCAGGGATTTGGTGTACATTTCCCACATACTAAAGTATTTACCTTTTTTAGAAATCAAAGTTTCATGATTTCCCTGTTCTAATAAGATTCCTTTATCCATCACTAATATATTATTGGCATTACGTATCGTGGAAAGTCTATGGGCAATAATGATAACTGTTTTTTTACTAATTAATTTTTCGAAAGCCTTTTGAATAAGATATTCGTTTTCAGGGTCAGCAAATGCAGTGGCTTCATCTAAAACTATAATAGGTGCATCTTTTACAATTGCTCTAGCAATAACAAGTCTTTGCCGTTCTCCACCAGAGAGATGTACACCCTTGGTACCAATTACAGTATGGTAGCCCTGTGGCAATTTCTCAATAAATTCATGGCACTGAGCTGCTTTTGCAGCGTCCCTGACTTGCTCCTCTGTTGCAGATAAATTACCAATTCTAATGTTTTCCATGATACTTTGCTTAAATAAAAATACATCCTGGAATACAAAGCTTACTTTCTCCATTAGATAGCTTAATTCCATATCCCTTATATCTACTCCACCAATTTTTATACTGCCTTTCTTTACATCAAAAAACCGTGGTATTAAATGAGCAATGGTACTTTTTCCACCTCCGGAAGGACCTACAACAGCTGTTATCTCTCCCATTTTTGCGTGAAATGATACATTATCCAAAGCTTTATTCTCTATATCTTCTCCATAAGAAAATGTTACCTGTTGGAAAATAATATCAGAATAGTTGCTGGTCATTGGACTGCTAGTTCCTTTCAGAGATTCTGTATGCAGTATATTATCCATACGTTCTACACCATTCATAATCTGCATGCTATTAGTAGAGACATACATAATCTTCATCATAATAGAGGATATAGAGGGAACAAAAATCAGGTAAAAGAAAAAAGTAATGGCAAAACTCTTATAATCCTTTGTCCCTATACCAATTAAAATCCCTACTGGAAGTATAAACAGATATATGTTATTTACAAGAGTTGTAAAACCAGTCATATAATTTTCCCAGCTTAGCGTATAAGGAATAACCAGCTCTGTATAGGTTTTGATAGTCTCATGTAATCTACGAAAGGAATATACCGTTTGCTTAAAGGCTTTAACAACAGTAATCCCTCTAATATATTCTACAGAGGCATTATTCATATCTTCTAAGGAATCTTGATATTGATTCATCATTTTTTTTGCTCCGTCATTGGCATAACCTCTAAATTCCAGAACAAATGCAACCATAATACCAACTAGTGCGGCAAGACCAAAACGAAAATCAACAGTTACAAGAATCATAACCATAACAATAGGTGCAACAAAAGCTGCTACTATATCGGGTAGCTGATGGGCAATAAAACCCTCAATTTTTTCAATATTTTCATCCATTATCTTTCTTAATTTACCACTGCCTGTCATTAAGTGAAAACCTAAGGGAAGCTTAGCAAGATGGGAAGCAAAGTTAACTTTTAATTCATATAGTGTACCAAAAGCTGCAAGATGAGAGCACATTAATGCTGCAAAATACAGTAGGATATTGCCTATAATTCCGCCAAAAGCAATCCACCCATAATAAACTACCTGTTGGCTGTCTAAGTCTGCAATACTAGGATATACATTCATAATGTCCCTTATAATGAAATAAATTGCTACATAAGGTACAAAAGAAGCAATGGAAGCCAGTGCAGATAAAATAACTGCGCTTATAACTAAGGGTTTCTTCGTGGCCGCAAGTTCTAATAGCCTTGCCATTCCGGTTTTAGGACCGGTATTTTTACTCTTTTCGTTCTTCATAACAAAAAGCTCCTTAAATATATTTTTTGTTTTTTAGCAGATAATTTAGATAATCTATAGAATTAGAATAAATAGTCTGCATAAAAAATAGTTATAGTTAGACTAATCTAACTATAACTATTTTATCACTTCTACTTTTTACATTTCTACTCCATATAGCCATATTGCTCCAAACAGTCAACTAACTGTGTGTATTTTAATGAATCTATATTATCTATTGCAATCCTTCCAACTCATTCATTTGTAAGCAGACTATCTTTTTTACCATAATTTCTATACTCACTTGGGGTAGCCCCCATTACATCTCTAAAAGCTTTTGAAAATTTACTGGCATTTTGATACCCTACCTTTCCTGCAATATCCCCAATAGAGCATTTGTCTTGTCTTAATAGTGAGGCTGCATGGTTCATACGTATCTTTTTAAGATATTCATAAGGTGGTATTCCATATATTTCTCTAAAACAATTCTTTAGCATAGTCCTGGTAAGTCCATGTTCTCTGGCCAATTGCTCAATGGTAATATGCTCTGACAATTCCGCACTTAAATGCTCCCTTACATGCTTTACTTTCTCTACTACAGTTTTTTCATAATAACTGCAGTTAAATTTTATAGCGTCCAGATTATTGCTGCACAACAAATGCAGCAACTCCAGTACTTTTATTCTAACATATGAAATCTGAGCAATGGGATTCGCCAAATAAATTTTATCCAATATTTCTTTCATTTCTCCATTGGTACTCATAATAAAGATGTTACCTTCTTTACATAATTTTTCCACCAGCCCATTGAAGTCAATTGAAAAATCCTTAAAAAATTGAGTCATTGTAGTACGTACTGTAAAGAAATCAAACATAATTTCAAAACCTTTATACACTTTTTTAGGGAAATGAGAACCTACAGATTCAAAAATGTTGCTAAATGCAACTAATTCACCTTCACCAATATAAATACATCGGTTATCTCTTAATACACATTCATAAACTCCTTCATAACTATAGCTTAATTCCATAAAATCATTTAATTTAAATTTACCGCAAAACTCAAAATTACTGTCGTAACTGCTATAATAAATATCTATGCCAGGAAACAATTTGCACACAAGCATTTCACCATGACCATCCTCTGGTTTTAAATGGTACTGGATAATATTTTCATTAATTTCCTTCTCTATAAGACCAAATTGGGTTAAATCCATACTTGGTGATTTCCTTGCCATATTACTCTCCGCCCTTTTCTATCTCAATACTACCTATTATAGCTTATAAATTAAATGATATCCACTATCATTTTCAATTTTATTTGACTACTAATCCTATGAGTTGCCCCACAAATGCCCTACTTTTTATATTACGATGGCAATTTGTACAAATTGCTAGGATGTACTATGAATTGGAGTTATTTGACCCGGGCACATCCTATACAAGAATAAAGAGTCTGGCTCGCCAGACTCTAGCGCTGACGCGCTGTCACATCAGTGACACCTTCCTATTAAGCGTCATGCGCATCCTGCACGGAGTGCTTTTTATTTTACAGGATAGTTCAGAGAACTTCCTGTAAAATTAAAAAAGTACTAAGATAATATGAAAGAATTCACCTTCTATTAATATTATCTTAGTACCCTTTTATTCTATTAGATATGGCCTGATCATCTTATGCCATTTTAGCTTATTTTACAGTACCCACTTTATTTATAGGAAAGATTCTAAGGGCTACTTTCCCTTCCAGCTTATCATATGCTACTGTACCAAACGCTCTGCTGTCTTCACTAACTTCTCGGTTATCGCCCATTACAAAAACCTGGTTCTTCTCTACAGTAAGGGGTAATGTAACTTCTCCTGCATATGTAGTTCCTTTTACATAATCCTCAGTGAGTTTATTACCATTTACATATACAAATCCGCCCTTAATGTCAACCGTATCACCTGGTACTCCAATTACTCGTTTTACATACATTTCATGTTTTTCATATATTTCATCTTTTTTCATAAATAAATTTATAAACAATTCCATATTACGATGCATTTCATGAGCGGTACTTCCCTTAACACCGTTTTTTAGAAAAACAATAATATCTCCTCTATCTGGTTCACTAAATTGATAACTTAGCTTGTCTATTATCAATCTTTGATTTGGAGTCAGTGTATTCCTCATGGAACTTTGATTTACTGTAACACCGGCAAATACTTCACTTTGCAGGAATAAGGAACAAGTTAATACAATTGCAATAACACCTATCCAGGATACTAAACTTTTTATTCTCTTATTCATATTACCACCTCTTTTTTAGTTAATTGGGATTCTTATAATGATGAAATACCATCCAATCTATATAACTTCAGAGTCCTGACCATGAGGTATCACAGAGGCTTAGAAATTGTACAAATGATGAATATCTCCATATATAGTATTATAATCCTTCTTCTGTAAAATTTGTACTTAAGAATTTATTACATTTAAGAGTTGGATAGAATAGATAATTATAATAAGTTTAAAAGCTTATAATCATTCTTTATACTTTCCCAGACTGGTTTATCATACTCTTCATGTTCTAAAATAAAATACCTTGCATATTCAGCTGCTTCTTTTATCTGATTCATATCAAGAATACCATCACCCATATCCACATTGTTTTTGCCTGTATCTATCTGTTTCAAATGGATTAATTCAATTTTTTTACCCCACTTTTTAATATAGGCTACAGGGTCAAGGCCCGCATAAGCTACCCAGAATACATCCAGTTCAAGAATTACATTATCATTCGTTTTTTCTGCAATAATGTCCAGCGGGTACTTACCATCTATTTGTACAAACTCATTGGCATGGTTATGGTAACCCACTTTTATGTTTTTATCTTTGGCTAATTCACCGGCTTTATTTAAAACATTTACCAAATGATCTATTTCTTCCATAGTTTCTACTCGAGCATAAGGACATATTATATATTTTGATCCGATGCCTTGACTAAATTCTAACTCATCCTCAAATGAATCCTCAAATACAGAAAGCCCACAATGAGTTCCAACAGAATATAACTGCTTTTCTTTCAGAATACCTGTCAGTTCTTCTTTCGTAAAATCTCCATAGCCTGCAAATTCTACACCAGAAAATCCAACCTGTGACACTTGCTCTAAAGCTTTTCTAAAATCTTTTGCTGTCTCTTCATGAATTGAATAAAGTTGTAAAGAAACTTCCATATTGACACCTGAATACCACTTTTCATATATGTGGTATTGCCACAGATAGATTGAAACAATCCCTCTGTGGCATCCCTTTCATACTTATATTTTATAGGAGTTTGCAAAACACACAAATTTTACTTAATTGCTATGCAGTTCATATAATTCCAGAGCTGTATCTGGCCTGTTAGGGCCATGGAGGCTTTGAAATTGTATAAGTTAAGCTGTTTATTAAAATGATATAGTTTCCCAATCACCTATTCTATTAATTATTGTGGTAATCCCACATCGTTAATTGTTAGACCTCTGCTTTTTCCCCTGTTAAATGGGATTTATATGCTGCTTCCATCAACCTTGTTAACATGATTGATGCTTGGATACCAAATTCATCTTTATTAATAAATGCATCATTCGCCCATTGGACAATAGGGGAGGGTAATTCCTCTGGCAGTTCATCTACAGTAACCCATTCACCATTGGTATCAACTGTTGCATAAGTTACCTGATCCTTGATTATTAAGGTCCCTTTTGTACCGCTAACTTCAAGTATTGTAGGTGTATATACAGACACAAACCCAGTTTCTGCAACCCCAATCACGCCTTTTTCGAATTCTATAACAGATACCGCATTATCTTCTACACCATGACCAGTAACATCTGTAAATACAGATTGCACATATTTAGGTGTTCCAAGGAACCAGTTTAATAAATACATTGGGTGAGCTCCTAAATCAATCATGGCACCTCCACCGCATTGTTCCCTATTGTAGAAATGCTCAGGCAGCCAATTACCAATGCTGCCATTATGCACATTTCTTACTCTTGCATAAGTGATTTGACCAAGCTTTCCACTATCAATCAAGTTTTTGGCAAAGATAAACTGGCTGTTACATTTCTTCACCAAAGAAAGGGTTAACTCTCCCTTATTTTCTTCCAGGGCTTTTCCTATTTGTAAACATTCTAGTGTAGTTAATGCCAATACTTTTTCTGAGAATACTTTTTTGCCTGCCTTGATAGCTTTTAAAATTAGTTCTGTATGCTTATTTGTTGCAGAATTAATTACAACTCCCTGTATCTCATCATTTCTTAGAAGCTCATCATAATCTTCATAAAATTTAACGCTGAAATCCTCTGCGTACTTTTCTCCTCGGGTTTTATCTTCATCCCATATAGCGCATACTTTACTATTTGTCTTTTCAATAATTTCTTTTGTATACCCTTCGGCATGGACATGCCAGTAACTAATGATTGCTATATTCATATTTGGCTCCCATCTGCGTGCTTTCCCACAATAATTTCTTCTATTTACTAATATGGTATTGATTCAACTATAAAAGACCTTCTCCTTATTTAACCAAATCAAAACCTTATACTTCTTATCAATTAATCAAAATATACTGGCATACCAGTCTTAGCTGAAGTATAAATTGCTTCTAGTATTTCTGAAACCACACAAGCTTGTTCTGGTTTTACAACAACTTCTGTATTATTTTTTACTGCATCAATCCAACGTCTTGCTTCCACATCTGCAGGGCTCATAGATGCTCCTTCATAAAAAGCAACACCACCAGATGCCATGTCAGGTTTGATTTCTACCAAACGATTAAATTCTGCTTTGTTAATAGTTACGCCTTTTTTGATTTGTGCTCCTGCATCACTTCCACATAATACTGTGCTGCCTTCTTCTATAGGTTCAATGGTATTGAGAGCCCAACTGGATTCTAATATAATTGTAGCTCCATTTTTCATTACAATAAAACCAAAAGCTGAATCTTCCATGGTATTATCTTCTGGATTCCAACCACCCCAAGGATTTCCACAATCAGCGTTATTTACCTTTTTGTATTTTGTACCTACAACCATTTTAGGTTCATAGTTATTCATAAGATATAATGTAACATCTAAGGAATGAGTACCGATATCAATTAATGGTCCTCCACCTTGTTCGTATTCATTTAAAAATACACCCCAGTTTGGTGTTCCTCTTCTTCTGACTGCAAAAGCTTTGGCAAAATATATATCACCTAAATCTCCTCTTTCAATTACGCTCTTTAGATAAATGGATTCAGGTTTATGTCTGTGCTGATATCCAATGGTTAATTTCTTGCCAGTCTCTTTGGCTGCTTCAACCATGAGTCTTGCGTCTGCTGCTGTTTTTGCCATAGGTTTTTCACACATTACATGCTTGCCTGCATGTAAGGAGTCAATAGAAATCGGAGCATGGGAACGGTTTGGTGTACAAACATGCACCACTTCAATTTCAGGATCTTTTAATAATTCCTGATAGTCTGTGTATACTTTTGCATCTGGTGTACCATATTGCTCTTTTGCTTTCTCTGCTTTCTCTGGTACCAAATCACAAAATGCTACCATTTCCACATCTGTCAATTTACTTAATGAGGGCATATGTTTTCCATTTGCAATACCACCACAACCAATAATTCCAACTTTTAATTTCTTTTCCATCGTTCTTCTCTCCTTTATTATTATAATTTAATGTTTCTCAAACTGATTTTCTTTATTGTTTATCAAATATAGCATAGTATTACCCATTATGATATAATAGATTAACAAAGAAATATCAATTTTTTGTCCTTATAATCTTACCTATAGCAATACTCCTTTGTTTGTCCCAAGGAGTAAAATCAAGATATTTTCTTTTATTTTTACACTTTGGAGGAATGAGCCTTGGAACAAAATTATTATGTAGAAGCAAGGGATACCCTGGATGAACTCCCCCTAGTTGTCAGTGTACATGCACAGGAAGATATGGGTAAGGGTGTTATGGCACAAGCCCATATTCACGATTATATTGAAATTCTTTATGCTTTGTCTGGTGCGTATAACATTACATTAAATAACACAGAATATTATTTTACTGTAGGAGACATGGTTATAATTAATTCTTACGAAATCCATAATATAACTGCCCTAACTGAAGGTAAGAATAAATATATTGTTATAAAATTTGTACCTGAAATACTATATACCAATTCCCAGTCTCTTTTCGAGATGAAATATGCTATGCCCTTTATTCTTAATGAATCCACCCATCAAAAAATCTTCTTAAAAAGGGAAATTGAGCATACAGTTGTGCCAGGTATTATTCAGTTGATTTATGAGGAATTTACAGAGAAGAACTACGGTTATGAACTTGCTATGCGGGCTAATATTATCAATTTGTTTTTATTTATTTTACGAAGCTGGCATAATCGTAATATGAATTTAAATCTTGATGTGAGTCTGAATAAAGAAATGATAGAACGTTTACAAAATGTTTTTGAATATATAGAAAATAACTATCAAAATGACATTACCTCTTTGGAAATGTCAAAAATCTGTAATTTAAGTTATAGTTATTTTTCCAGAGCCTTTAAGAGAATTATGAGAAAAAGTTTTAAAGAATATATGAATTACTTCCGTATTACCAAAGCTGAGAAATTATTAATTTCTTCAAATCTAAATATAACAGAAATTGCACAAGCAGTTGGTTTTTCTACCTCAAGTTATTTTATTGAACAATTTAAGAAATTCAATAGTATTTCGCCTAAACAATTCAGGAAAAAGTATTTGATTGATGTTACAAAGAATCAGTTATAATACATAACTTGACTAATACTTAAGAACGGACACCAATTTCGTTTGTACCTCGTTACACAAACTAAATTGGTGTCAGCAAAGTGTACCCTTTCGTATATCTTCTAGCATATACGAGGTAGCCCTTCTCCATAAAGAGTGTCTACTATTCTTTGTCCACCAAACAAGGTGGTCATGATACATTTCTCACCTTCTGAAATTCTTCCAATTATTTTAGCATTTTCACCATAAGTACTGTTTTGTATAATTTTAAGTGCTGTATCTGCCTGACTTTCTGGAAGTACCACTATCATTTTACCTTCATTGGCCATATACAAAGGATCTAACCCTAGAATCTCACAAAACCCTTTGATATCTCTGCTTACTGGCAGGTCTGCTTCTTTTATTTCAACCTTACATTTAGAACATTCACACACTTCATTTAATACAGTAGCAAGTCCTCCCCTCGTCACGTCCCTCATGGCATGGATATCCAGACCTGCTTCTATCAGATTCGTAACCATAGATAGTAAGGGCGCACAATCACTTTTAATCTGGTTTGAAATTCCCATTCTATGAGACATAATTGCACTGTGGTGTTCACCAAGATTTCCTGAGAGAATAATTGCATCACCTTCTTTGCAATTAGAGATACTAATACCTGGTTTTATAATCTCACCAATTCCCGACGTATTAATATAAACACCTCCACCGCCTTCTATAACTTTTGTATCACCTGCTACTATTTGAACCTTTGCCTCTATAGCAGCTGCTGCCATGGAAGCCACGATTCTTTCAATCACTTCTATATCTGTTCCTTCTTCTATAATAAACCCAGTTGTTAAATATTTAGGAACAGCTCCCATCATCAGCAGATCATTTACGGTTCCGCATACTGCTACCTTGCCAATATCACCACCCTGAAAAACGAGTGGTGTAACTACAAAAGAGTCCGTGGTAAAGGCAATATTTCCACTGACCTTTAGAACAGCACTATCTTCCATTTTCGCAAGTATTTCATTATTAAAATGTTTCAGAAAAACATCATGGATAAATTGGCTCGTTTGTTTTCCACCACTGCCAAATGACATATCTATTTTCATATTACCCTCTGGATAATGCAGACTTGTTTGAGGCTACATTATTGCCACAAATAAAAAGAGAAAAACATCCTTGTGTGGCAACCTTTCTTTATCATATTTTCTTTAGGTCTCAATTGATTGTTGCTTTCACTCCCTATATCATTGGAGGATAAAAAACTTACTAATACAAGTAAAGCCTTGGTTTCTTTCATTAAACTGCACCATTTTTATACCATATTCCACAGGCGCCCTCAGTTGAAACCATACATGGTCCAATGGCATTCATTGGTGAACAGACACTTCGAAATAATGGGCATTCTACGGGTTGAATTCTTCCTAGAATAACTTCCTTGCATTTACACGCCTTTGGCATCTGAGAATTCACTGTCAGCATATTACTTCCGGCATCATAGCTTTCATATTCTGTTCTTAATCTAAGTCCGGAACCTTTCATTAGCCCAATACCCCTCCAGTAACCATCACAAGGTTTAAAATATCGATTTACTAAAGCTGCCGCCATTTCATTTCCATTTTCTGAAACAGCACTTTTATAAAGATTTACAGTACTATACGCTTTCTTTTTCATTTGTTTTATTATTTCATATACCGCTGCTAATATGTGTTCTCCTTCAAAACCTGCCACTATAAATGGCTTTTTATACTTAAGTGTTAATTCCTTATAAATATGAAATCCTGTAATAACGCTAACATGGCCAGGACAGAGAAATGCATCTATATGTTCTTCATTATCACATATATAGGTAAGGGCTGGTAACATGGTTTTAAGTGAAGTTAATATCTTCATATTTGTTAGTTTATATTTTTTTACTTCCTCTAACAATAGGGCATAACTAGGTGCCGTAGTTTCAAATCCAACGGCAGCAAATATATATGTTATATCTTTATTTTCTCTGGCAAGATTTATTGCACTGAAAGGCGAATATAAGATACTAACTTTTCCTCCCATGGCTTTTGCGGTGGATAAGGAATACTCACTTCCTTTTACTTTCATCATGTCACCAAAAGTAAGTACATGATATGAATCCATCATAGAATATTCTACTAATTTATCAATATAAGCTTCTTCCGTAACACAAACCGGACACCCTGGACCTGATATCAGTTCAATTTGGGGAGATAGCAATGACCTGATCCCATTCTTAAAAATGCTGGAAGTGTGAGTTCCACATACCTCCATAATCTTTATCTTTTCTCCATCATAGTTCTTTAATTCATATTTAACTTGCTCTAGTGTCATCATTCTTCCAATTCCTCAAATATATGAATTAACTCCTTGGCCATATACTCTTTCATAACCTCCACGGCATATCCTGCATGA
>DALYNO010000009.1:13332-22398 GCA_031975295.1 Anaerocolumna sp.
AAGGAAATGTTAACCTCACATATATTATTCAAAACATCCACTTTTGCTGTTTTATCATGTATTTCAATAACTTTACCAGGTACAGCTACACACATAATAGTCCTCCATGTTTTAAGAAAGAGTGCTTGCTTTCCTTCTCAGAACCCAAGCTTAAATGTAATAATTTGTTCTTACCTAATTTAACTCTTCTTACTTCCTAATCTTACTTAATCTACACGTCATATAACAGTCCCATTGATTCCACCAGAAGCATAAGTTGCCTTATTCAAATCAATTGTCCCAGCAGGTCCTATCTCTTAACCCTAAGTAAACCTGACCTAGACTTATTGCACTATCATTTGGTGGCAACTGATTATTCATATATACCTGGAATCCCTTATGGCTTAGGCTATTGTAGACCTTTTCCAGCAAAATACCATTCTGAAATACGCCCCCACCTAATGCAATCTTTTGAATCCCTTCTATTTTTCGTAGTTTTTCACAGACTGTTACAGTCATGTCGGCAACCGCATAATGAAATCCGAGGGCCAAAGCTTTTATATCTTTACTTTCTTTTTCTTTTATTAGTTTTAAGAGTAATTCCTTATATCCAATGCGAATGCCCGTCCCGTCTTCCTCCACTCTAAAGCTTAGCGGTACAGGTTCTAGTTGTAGTTCTTTTGCAAGTAACGCTTCATTCTCAAGAAGAATAGCACATTCCCCTTCATACTCATTTCTATGACTGATATTTAGGATGGAAGAAACTCCATCAAATAATCTGCCCATACTGGAAGAATGTATGGTATTTATTTTATTAAGTAAGGCTGCCTTGATGATACTTAAGTTATCAGCCTCTATATATTCCTCAAGTCCAGCATTTAATAATAAACAGGTCGCTGTTTTTTTAGCATCCTTTAGTGAATCATCACCGCCTATATAAGTGCTGTATCCTAAATGGGCTGCTCTGCTAAAATCTGAACCTTCACATATTAGAAATTCTCCGCCCCACACATTTCCATCTGTTCCATAACCAGTTCCATCAAAAGCTACCCCAATGACTTTATCCTCTATTCCATGCTCTGCCATAACAGAAGCTATATGAGCATGATGATGCTGCACATATTGAATAGGGACGCCTAGTGATTCCATAAATTTTTTAGAATGGTAATTAGGATGCAAATCAGCTACAACCCAATCTGGTCTTATGTGAAGCATCTTGCTTAAATCATAAAAAGAACTTTTATATTCTTCTAAAACACGATATTCTTCTAAGTCCCCAAAATACTGAGATACCACTGCATTTCCATCTTTAAATAGACAAAAAGCAGACTTTAAATCCCCTCCGGCTCCAACAACTACACCCTGGTTATGATTAGAAGTTAAGGTAATGGGAGCTGGTACATATCCCCTGCTTCTTCTAATGAACTGTGCTTTGTGATTCACAATTTTCACCACGGAATCATCCACTGAGCGGACTATTCTTCTTTTGTGATATAAAATGCCTTTTAGGTAGGGCGATGTAAATGAAAGCATTTTATCATCCTCTTTTATTATGGGTGCACCAGATTGGTTTGCACTTGTCATAATGAGAGGTCCCAATTCCTTTAATAACAATATCTGCATAGGTGTATAAGGAAGAAAGGCTCCAATGGTAAGACTTCCTCTATTCACTTCTTTTGCAAATTTTTGAGTTGGATAACGCAGTAAAACAATTGGCCTTGCTTTGGTTTTTAATAAGTTCTCTTCTTCAGGTGATACTATGGCGTATTCCATAATACTATCTATATTTTCAAACATGACGGCAAATGGCTTTTTTTCCCGTCCTTTTAATTTTCTTAAATGATGGATGGTATCAGTAATAAATGGAGAGCAAACAAATTGATATCCGCCTATCCCTTTCACAGCAATAATACCACCATTTTTTATACAATCACATGCTTTTTTCAGTGCTATTTCATTTACCCCTTCCTGGGCTTGTGATATCTCCTGAAATTTTTCTTTTAATTGTGAGCCTTTTATGTTGTCTGGCACTTCTTCATTTGATAAATCTTTGAATATAAGCTTTGGACCACAGTCATTACAGGAAATGGTCTGGGCGTGAAACCGTCTGTCTTCTATGTCTATATATTCTTCCTTACACTGTCCGCACATATGAAAATCTGACATAACTGTAGTATGTCTATCATAAGGCAATTCTTCCATAATGGTATATCTTGGTCCACATAAGGCACAGCTTATAAATGGATTATGATATCTTCTGTTTGTCTTATCTAAAAGTTCTTCAACACACTTATTACAGGTGGGCAGATCCACGGGTTGATAGGAAACCACCTCATTTTTAGCACTTTTTAAAATACGAAATTCCTGAAAATCTGTTTCTGGTATCATATTTTCATCTATATCGGATATCTCTAAATTAGTTATTTCATATTCCTGACCTATTGGGTTCTTTAATTCCTTCAGAAAACAGACCAATTCATCCTCTGGAGCTTTTGCGATAATTTCAACAATACCTCCAAAATTTTGAACGCTTCCCATCATATGATGTTTTTTAGCAAGATGGTAAACAAAGGGTCTAAAACCAACCCCTTGTACAACACCATATACTTTTATTCTCTTTATATATTGTTTACTCTTTTCTTGATCCATGCCACTGCTTCCTCAAAACCTTCTTCTGTTTTGCAGGATACTTTCACAACTGGTGCTGTTTTATTTAGTGCTCTCACACCCTTCATGAAAAATTCTTCGTCAAAATCCAGATAAGGTACTAAATCCCATTTATTTAATAGAATAATATCTGCTTTTTCAAAAGCCAAAGGATATTTATATGGTTTATCGCTGCCTTCCGTTACAGTAGAGATAAGCATTTTTACATGTTCTCCAATCATAAATTCTGCCGGACATACGAGATTACCTATATTTTCAATAAAAAGAATACCATCCTTTAGATTTAGTTCTTTCGCTGCTTCAGCAATGAAAGGAGAATCTAAATGGCAGGCTCCACCAGTATTAATTTGTATAGCCTCAACACCTAATGCTTGTAATTTAATCGTATCAAAATCCGCTTCAATATCTCCTTCAATTACAAAGGACTTAAGAGGATTTAAACGCTTAATTAACTGTATTAATGTAGATGTCTTACCTACCCCCGGTGCTCCCATCACATTAATGGCATAGATACCATTCTGGGTAAATTCCTTATTTAACCTTGCAGCAGTTTCATCATTTTTATCATATACAGACTGCATAATTTCAATTTCTTTTGTCTCAGACATTCATCCTCCTAACTGTACAATGTATATCTTTATCACTTCAAAAAATATTGTACATAAGTATTTATGATAGTTAACCCCTTATACTACAATAGACTTAATATAAAACTCCTGCCCTATCTCTGTAGGCGCTCCCTCACCTTTACAATGTGGGCATGTAAAGGTATAGGGTTCTCTTAAGAATAGCTCTCCACAGGCAGTACACTTTAATTTAGGTTTTATTCTCTCTATCTGTAATCTTGCACCTTTACACAGACTATCCTGTGCAATAATATCAAAGTAAAGTTCTATGGAACTGGATACATAGCCAGAATAATCGCCAACCACCAGATTGATAGCGTTCACTTTGTCTGCATGATTCTTTTTGGCATACTCTTCTGCTATTTCAATGATTCTCACTGTTATGGGATACTCGTGCATTTGTAAACACTTCCTTCACATTACCAAAAGATGGTTGTGTATATTGATTGCCCATCGATAAACATTTCTTAGGGCATACCTCTGTGCAGTAGCTACATTGAATACATTGTAGTCTTTCTATACTCCAGGTAGTACTTGGTTTATCCACTGTAATCGCACTTGTTGGACACCTTTTCTGGCATATGCCACAATAAATGCATTGTGATATTTCTATCTCAATTTTACCTCTGGTACGTTGAAAAATTTCTTTTTTTTGTAATGGATAAAGTACTGTATAAGGTCCATGGAGTATGCTTTTAAATAATGTCTTGCTCATACTTAAAATAGACATGTTAACCTCTTTCTAAAATATTAACTTATAATGATATGATTACGTAACAAAACAGGATGGATGATGTTAATATCCTGGTAATCTATACTTATATTCTTAATTGAAACCTATGTAGATAAATTATAAATCAATTTATAATAGAGAAGTTTCTATCTCTCCGTGCAGCTAATGCAAGGATCAATTGTAAGTATTAAGATAGGCACATCGGCAAGTTCGCACCCTTTTAAAGTCTCTAAAAGGGCCGGAACATTAGCAAAAGTAGGTGTTCTTACTCTCACTCTGTCTAAAAATTTCGTTCCATTTGCTTTTGCATAATAGATTACTTCCCCTCTAGGCTGTTCAATTCTTGTAAAATGCTCTCCATTGGGATTACCTACCACTTTAACTTTGATATCCCCCTCTGGTATAAGTTCTATAGCCTGTTTAATTAGATTTATGGACTGAAAAATCTCTTTAATACGCACAGAAGTTCTTGCATAGGAATCCCCTGCCTCATCTGTTATTGGTGTAAAATCAAGTTTAGAATAGGCTGCATAGCCTTGGGTTCTCATATCCATACTAAGTCCACTTGCTTTACCCATTGGCCCTACTGCTCCAAGATCAAAAGCCTGCTGTTTTGTTAATACTCCTACACCTTTTGTACGGTATTTAACGGAATCATCATTTAAGAATACAGTAGTAAGTTCACCAAGTTCCTTTTCGATGTTATTAAGAATTCCAACCATTTTTTCAAGTGTTTCTGCACTAATATCCTTTTTCACACCACCAATTTCACATACGGAGAAAATAACACGACCTCCAGTGGTTTCTTCAAACATATCAAGGATTTGTTCTCTGATTCTCCAAGCGTGCATAAATAAGCTTTCAAAACCAAAGGCATCTGCAAGGAGCCCAAGCCACATAAGATGGCTGTGCATTCTGGACATTTCTGCCCATATTGTTCTTAAAAATGAGGCTCTCTCTGGTATTTCAACTTTCATAATACTCTCTATTGCCATACAATATCCCATGCCATGCATAAAGGAACAGATGCCGCAGATACGTTCTGCCACATAGGTATACTGTTGAAAATCTTTCTTTTCAACTAACTTCTCAAGTCCTCTGTGAATATATCCGATTCTTGGTATAGCTTCCACAACTGTTTCATCTTCTAAGACTAAGTCTAAATGGATTGGTTCAGGAAGTACCGGATGCTGAGGTCCAAAAGGAATTACTGTTCGCTTACCCATTATGCTTCCTCCTTAACATCAACTATTGGTGCTGCATTTGATACTTTAGTTGGTGTACTTTCAGATGTACTTTCTTTTTTACTTTCTGGTAGTCCAAATGGGGTTTTCACAGGAATTTTGTATAAATTATCCTGAAAATCTATTGCTATATCTTTAATATTTGCCCCAAATAATTCCTTGATTTCATTTTCGTAAAGAAAAGCATAGGAATAGATGGAACTAATACTGTCTAATTCGGTTACATTGTCAACATGAAGCCTAAGATTAATAAAGTCATACTCCTTGTCAAAAGAATAAGTAAGTTCTAAGTCTTCCTTTGTTGTACAAGAAATTGCAACCAAACGGTATGCATTTGTTTTTAAGTGCAGCGTTTCTGCCACAAGTTCATTGGGTGTGATTTCTATTATTTGCTGTTCCATATTCTTCACTTTCTTTCTAAGAATGTCTTTTTGCTCTCATTTCTTTCTGCTTATGCTCAAGGATATCCAGCGCTTTTACTACTCCATCTATGATGGATTCGGGGCGAGCAGCACATCCTGGTACATATACATCTACTGGTAGAACCTTGTTTACTCCCCCTACCACGTTGTAACATTCTGCAAAGATTCCCCCAGAGGTAGCACATATTCCAATTGCAGCCACTACTTTAGGTTCCGCCATTTGTTCATAAAGTTGTTTTACAACGGATATATTCTGTTCGTTAACACTTCCTGTAATCAGGAGTATATCTGCATGTTTGGGATTACCTGTATTTATAATTCCAAACCTTTCTACATCATATAAAGGCGTAAGACATGCAAGCACCTCAATATCGCATCCATTACAGCTGGAGCCGTCATAATGTAAAATCCATGGAGATTTCTTTACAAATTTCATAGTTTGTACCCCTGCATACCCCAGTCAAGCTGGGATACTGCCACAAATAAAAAGAGTGAAGGAATCTTAATGTGGCATCCTTTCAATTGTTAATTTACCTCACTCTTCCACCCTATACCTATTGCAACTTAT
Organism: Anaerocolumna sp.; assembly: GCA_031975295.1. GTDB lineage: Bacteria > Bacillota > Clostridia > Lachnospirales > Lachnospiraceae > Anaerocolumna. The sequence continues at coordinate 19,572 of DALYNO010000009.1, forward strand.
CTAAAATAGGATAATATCATTAGATTGACAACTCCCAAAACTCCGGTTACAATCCATGCAGATTTAAGGGCAAACTGCCATTTCATTCTGGCAAATCCATTGTCTATAACAATTTCTAAAAAGTAGGCCAGCCCACATGTAAGTATGGCAAGGATAACACTAATGGGTGACTTAAAAGCTATAAAAACATATACCAATGTTAAAGCAATTACAACTTCATACCAATGAGTTATTTCAATAATTGCCAAATCTTTGCCAGAATACTCTGTGGTAATACCCTGAACAATTTCTTGATGGCCATGATGACCCATGCTAAAATCGAATGGAGATTTTCTAAGTTTAAAGGTCAGTATATAAATAACACCGATAAAAATACCAGGTAAGTAAACAATGGAAGGTGTCTCTGCTGTTACAATATCTTTGATAAAGAAACTGTGATCTGCATAGTAAAGTCCTATTGCTGCCAATAAAACCATTGGTTCATATGCCATCATCTGCATAAGCTCTCTTTCAGAACCGATATGGCTATAGGGTGAATTAGAGGAATATCCTCCCAATACAAAAAATATGGAACCTAAAGTAAGTGCAAATATTGCCAGCAATATATCTCCACCTGTTAGCATAATAACAGTGGTAAGTACTATGAAAAACAGTGCGATATAAACATAAAATCTATGCATTAAGTTAACTTCTATGGATTCTTTTTGAATTAACTTTATTACATCGTAAAAGGGTTGTAATACTGGGGGACCCTGCCTTCCTTGCATTCTTGCTGTAATCACCCTGTCAATACCTGTTAGCAGACCACCTACCAGGGGCGCTAATATAATTATTCCGATAATTAGTAATATAAACATTATTTTGCCAGTCCTCCAATAAGAAGTATTATTCCCGCACCTAAAGCTGATATAGAAACCAGATTACCCCAAAACAATAACTTCTCTTTTCCGAAATAGTTCTTTAAATACCAGTTATGCAATTCCACCTGGCGGGTTCCGCCGCCTGCGCTATAAAAACTTTCGTTATCTCCGGTATTTTCCCCAGCCATGTAAATAGGAACGATTCTTCTTTTATCCTGCTTATATAGGGGTATAAAACTAATAGGTATTACAATTAACATTAGTAACATAAAAATCATAATCTTAATATCACTAGAACCAATTGGCATAAAGGCTTCTATTTTAAATGTTTCTGATAGATAAGGCACTAGCACATACTTTGAGATTAATGGAAATGTAAAACAGGATACTACTACCAAAATTGCTTGTATAAATATGGGGACCTCTTCTTCAACAAAGAAGGTATGCTTTTTACGATTCTTTAAGTTAGCATTTGAAACTAATTTCCCCAACCATTTTGTCCAGTAGAACAAAGTAGCCGCACTACCAAAAGCAATCACAATTACTGTTAAAACATGATTGGAGTCAATAAATGCCTTCATTGCTGCCCATTTGGAAACCAACATACCAAAGGGTGCAAGGAACATACCGGCGATTCCAATTATCATATACAGTGACAGCCGTCTGGAGACATGGAGTAACACATCCATATCTTCAACATTTCTACTGCCTATCTGATGTTCAATAGAGCCTACTGATAAAAATAGCAGTGACTTGGATATTGCATGGAATATTACCAGTAGTATTGCTGCCCATAAGGACTCCTGAGTTCCCACACTAGCGCATATTACAATTAATCCAAGATTGGCTAGGGTAGAATAAGCAAGTATTTTCTTACCGTCACTTTGTGATATGGCAATAAGAGAGCACATCATAAACGTAATGCAACCAACCCCAGTTACAATCCCACCTACAGAACTGTTCCCAAGGAATGGAGATAATCTTATGATAAGATAAACACCTGCTTTAACCATAGTTGCAGAATGTAGTAAGGCAGAGGAGGGCGTTGGTGCAACCATGGCTCCCAGCAGCCAGGATGAAAATGGCAACTGTGCTGACTTAGTTAACGCTGCCACACAAAGGAAAAATACTGGTACTAAAACCATAGCTTCAGGTTTGAGAGCGATGAATTCAGATAACGCAAGGGTGTTATATTTAATACCAATTAATACAATTCCTATTGCAAAGCTAAGACCTCCACCTAAATTTATGGTAAGCGCTCGAAAAGCATTGTTCTTGGCTTCTTCTGTTTTTGTATATCCAATAAGCAGGTAGGAGCAAAATGTAGTAATCTCCCAACAAAAATATATCCAGGTCAAATTATTGCTTAGCACAAGACCAAACATTGCTGACAAAAACAAAAATAAGATAGCAAAGAAAAAGGATTTTCTTTCTTTATATTCTTTGTGATGATTATGATACCACTTCATATAGCCTACAGTATAAAGACAAATAAGGCTACCAATAATGCCTATTACCAATATCATTACAGCTGTCAGTTTATCAAAGACAATACTATTTTCAACTTCTAACCCTTTTTCGTGGGTTAATTCAAACCATAATATGAAAGGTGTCTGAATACCTGCAAATACTGTTATCAGATATTTTTTATTCTTAATGCTCAGATAAATTATGTATACTGCCAAAAGAGCTTCTGATACCATTAAAATAAAATTAATAACTTCTTCACCTGGGTAGTGATACGAAAGTCCAGAACCGAAATTTTGAAAAGTTACGATTAGTGTCAGTACTGCCACTATTAGAGCAAAGATTTTTACCAATGCGCTCCTTATCTTATCCCCTTTGACAAGAAATAATACAATGGATGCAGCTAATGGAAATAGAATTAATGTAGATATGCCATTCATAATAGTCACGTATAATCCAATTATCCTCTTAAAGAGGTGATTGGATTATTTTCCTTTCTC
>DALYNO010000010.1:0-11708 GCA_031975295.1 Anaerocolumna sp.
GAAAGGTGTATCAAGCTTGGTAGTGGGTATGGCAGAATGCGGATATTATAGTAGATTCGTGGCAGTATCTCCTTTTGGAAAAAATGGAGAGTTACACTATGTCTATGAATTAGATTCTAATGAAGTTGTCTTTGGCTGCAGAAAAGGTGTTAAAAACGCTTTGATTCAAATGTCAAGAGAAGGAGCCAAAGTTATATTAATTATTTTAACCTGTGTACCTGCACTCATTGGTGAAGATATGGAGTCAATTATTGATGAATTAGAGTCTGAAATAGAAGCAAAAGTAGTATTTATTGATAGTGCCCATTTTAAAAGAAATGGATATCAGTCAGGGCTTTCAGATACCTTAGAGCAATTGGTAACGCTAACAAAAATACCGGATAGATCAGGAACCGAAAAGCAAATAAATATTTTAGGATTTGCAAGAGGTAATGAATTTGATTATTTTAAAGAAATTCTTATCGAGAATGGATATATAGTGGAAGAATATCCACATGGAATAAGTATGGAGCAGTTAAATAATCTGGCTGCTGGTCAGGTTAATATTGTAATGAATACTAAAATGCTAAAAGCAGCTAAAATGTTAGTAAAAAAACACAAGATACCATATATATGCATGGCAGATCGATATACGGTAGAGGATATTGCTGGGGGCTACCAAGAGATTTTTGAGGTATTAAATATTAAAGATACCAAAGACCTTCAAAAAGGCAAGAATATTTTAGAGGAATATATAACTGCCGCAGAAAAACTCAAAAGTATTTCATTTATTGGTACTTATCCCGAATTTGATACGCTGCCGGTTACATTATTTTTAACCACCCTTGGAATGATTCCGGAACTATTACATGTAGAAGAGTATTACGAAAATAGCAATTCTTACAAAGCTGCAATTCATACATTAGGGCAAGATCCGTATATTACCTATATTACCGATAACAGAAAAGTAATAGAAGTATTTACTGAGAAGGGTAATTTCCTTTCTCTTGGAAGTTGTATGGGATTAAAGGAAGATAGAATTGTAACGGATGCTGCTTTAAGGGCAATGACATCTTTATTTGGCTATGAAAGAAGCGCAGAACTTATAAATCTTATCATGAAAAAGTTAGTATGAGAAAGGAAAAATAATGGGACTTTATAAATATGCACCAGAACCTTCAGGCAGAATGGGATTATTATGGGCTCTTGGAACAATAAAAGAAGCAGTAGTACTTGAATTTGGCTCAATGGGTCATATGTTGTATGCTGAAAGACTAATTTGGCAGGCGGGACCAGGAGAAGGGTGTAAATTATATACTACACATTTAGATGAAAAGGATATTGCATTGGGAATTACAAAACGTTTTACCCTAGCCGTCAAAGAAATAATCGAAAAAGAAAATCCAGCAGTTATTTTTGTATTGCCATCTACCGTACCTGAAATTACAGGGGTGGATATGGAAGCGGTATGTGATGAAGTTAGGTTTATGTACGAACGAGTAACATTTATTGTACTAAAAAAAGGAAGTTTTCATGAAAAACTACATCATGGAATAGAAGAAACTTTATATAGACTTGCTAAGGAAATACCTAGTAGAGAAAGTAATGAAAGTGATATAAAGCAACCTGTTGTAAATATTATTGGTTCCTGCTTAGATTTGGCTAAATTTCAGGCTGATATTATAGAAATGAAAAGAATGCTAAAAGCTGCATTGGGTATAGATACCCAGTGTGTATTGACTTCTGATACCTCCATTACGCAGATCAGAGATTTAGGGAAAGCCCAACTGAATCTTGTGATTCGCAGAGAAGGATTAAAAGCAGCAGAAGAATTGAAAAGAACTTTCGGAACGGAATATATTTATGGAAGACCTTATGGCTACGAGGGCACAGTGGAGTGGTTACACCAAATAGCTGATCGATTAGAACGAACCATAAATGAAGCATTTATAAAGGAAGAAATGGAAGAAGGTACTTATGGCTATGATTATCTGAAGCAAGTCATTCAGTACAATCCACATAGGGCTAGGATTATGGTTGGCGGCAATTATGATGCGGTTAGGGGTATAAAAGAATTTGCAGCAAAAGAAGTAGGAATGAAGTGTGTTTATTCATGGTGTAATGCAAAAGATTATGGAGATGAGGAAATCCCATACCAATCTGAAGAAGATTTACTAAAAAAAATAGATAGAAATTTTCCTGGCATTCTAATGGCAGATAAAACAGCGTTAAGAATAGCAGGAAGAGATTCAGGACTTATTATCAACCGAAGTCTTGATAGTAGAAATTTTAATAGATATGAATCACCTTACATGGGATTTCGAGGTGCTATGAATTTGTGCTCCCTTTGGCTGGAATATCTACTTAAAAATTAATCAAATATATCAACGCTTAATTAGATAAGTTTTAGTAAATTATGCTATGCTCTGTTTGAAAACCGTGGTAAAATATGAATGTTAGGTTAGCGGTATTGCCATGGAAGTAAGCTTTTCTTTTGCACTTAACATGGCAGAAGTTGAGAAAATATGCAGAAAAAAACGGGAGAAAAGTTATGTTGGAGGAATTGGAATTAGAGCAAATAAAGGCAGCAATTACTAAAAGTATTGCACAATCTGAAATTTCGGGTTGTAATCTTATGATTATAAAAGAAGGGGAAGAAATCTTTTATCATGAAGATGGATTATCTGATATGGAAGCCAATATTCCTATTAGCAGAGATTCCATATTTAGGTTGTATTCCATGACGAAACCTGTAACAGGATTGGCAGCAATGATATTAATGGAACGTGGAGAACTAGACCTTTACGAACCAGTTAGTAAGTTCCTGCCAGGTTTTAAGAATCAGATGGTAGATGAGGGCGGTGTATTAAAACCGATACTTCGTGAAGTAACCATCAAAGACTTGTTATCTATGACTTCTGGGCTGGTATATCCAGGGGATAGTAATCTTGCTGACAAAAAAACTGCACAGCTTTTTGCTGAGGTGGATCAGAGATTATTAGGAAATCATCCTATGACTACTATAGAATTTATGAATGAACTAGGCAAATGCCCTTTGGCTTTTCAACCGGGTATGTTATGGCGATATGGTACATCGGCTGATGTATTGGGGGCTGTTATAGAAGCAGTAAGTGGCATTGGTTTTGGTGAGTTTTTGGAGAAAGAAATATTTGGACCTCTTGATATGAAAGATACTGCTTTTTATGTACCCAAAGAAAAAAGCGCCAGACTTGTTAAAACCTATCAAAATGATGGAAAAGGGGGATTAAAACGCTACACTGGAAATAACCTGGCTATTATTAACGCCATGGACAGAAAGCCAGCCTTTGAATCAGGTGGAGCCGGTTTAGTATCTACGATAGATGACTACAGTAAATTAACTAAAATGCTGATGAATGGAGGACAGTTAGATGGGGTACGAATCCTCCGTCCTGCAACCTATGAATACTTCATTAACAGTACTTTAACTGAGGAACAACGTAAGGGGTATGATTGGTTTACATTAAGCGGTTATAACTATGGTAACTTGATGAGAATTATGACAGATCCTGAAACTGCTGGTGGAATGGCCTGCCCTATGGAATATGGTTGGGATGGTTGGCTGGGAGCTTATTTTACCAACTGTCCAAAAGACGACTTGACAATATTATTTATGACCAATAAGACCGATGCTGGAACTATGCCTCTAACAAGAAAGCTTAGAAATATTATTATAAGTGCATGCCGTTCTTAAGTAAAATATATATTTAACAATATGAAGTGAATAAAACAGTGGTAACCTACTTTGAAAAGATTATGAAAATTATACTTATCAAAGTAGGTTTTATTTTTTAGGAAGTTGTTGACAATTTCCTTGGTTATAAGTATACTAAGTGTATTAGAGGTATTAGTACACTTGATGCAATTCATCATGGAGACTTAATCCCATATGAATTTCATAAGTGTAAATGTAGGCGATTGCGAAACGCACAGACCAAGTTAATTTATTATGAAATAATACAGTTTTCAGGCTGTATCTCACCGGTTGGGTGACTGAAGCCAGTAAATCTGCATCATTTCCATGATAAATGCTGGAAATTTGAATATTTGGCAATTCTCTAAGTGTAAATGACAGGAAAGGAGAGTCCTATGATAATTATTGATTACAAAGACCGAAGACCTATATATGAACAAGTAATGGAGCGATTTGAAGAATTAATTCTAAAAGGTGTATTAGAACCTGGAAGTCAAATTCCCTCTGTTAGAAACCTGGCTATGGAATTATCTATTAATCCTAATACCATACAAAGAGCTTATATGGAACTAGAGCGACAAGGCTATATTTATACGGTCAAGGGAAGAGGAAGCTTTATATCCGATAGTGACCACCTAGTAGAGATTAAAAAAGCAGAACTCATCGAAACCTTTGATAGTTTAATAAAGGAAGCAAGGGTATTAGGCGTATCCCAAGATATATTACTGGATAGCGTAAATGAAGGATATAAAAAGGAGGAATAGATATGATAGAGGCTGTAAAAGTTAGCAAGCAGTTTGACAATGTTAAAGCTGTTGATGAGATTACGGCTACCATTAAAGAAGGCAACGTGTTTGGTCTTGTTGGAACAAATGGAGCCGGAAAAAGTACATTTATACGTATGTTAAGCGGAGTTTTAAAACCAGACAAAGGTACTATCAGAATAGATGGAATGGAAGTCTATGAAAACATAGAGGCTAAGAAATTGTTTTTCTATATTTCAGATGATCCATATTATTTCAACAATGCTACACCGGAGGACTTAAAAAAGTTCTATGAAATCTTATATCCAAATTTTGATTCCAAACGTTTTGATACACTGCTAAAACAATTTGAGCTGGAGAATAAACGCAAAATTAACACGTTTTCAAAAGGTATGAAGAAGCAGGTTTCCGTTATTTGCGGTATTTGTGCCAATACAAAATACCTCTTTTGTGATGAGACCTTTGATGGGCTTGATCCAGTTATGAGGCAGGCAGTTAAAAGTATTTTCGCTAAAGATATCTCAGAGAGAGGTCTTACACCAATTATAGCTTCTCATAACTTAAGAGAGTTGGAAGATATTTGTGATCATGTGGGTCTGCTTCATAAGGGCGGAATATTACTTTCCAGGGATTTATTTGACATGAAGCTCAGTATTCATAAAGTACAATGTGTATTTAAACAAGAGACAGACATACATACTGTCTTGCAAGGAATAGAACTTCTTAAAGTGGAGACCAGAGGTTCTTTATATACAGTCACTGCCAGAGGTACTTATGAAGAAATTATGAAAAGAATTAATAAGGAAGATCCTGTTTTCTCAGAAATCCTTCCTTTAAGTCTGGAAGAGATATTTATTAGTGAAACGGAGGTGGTAGGATATGACATCAAAAAACTTATTCTCTAAATTATTAAAAGAGGATTTGAAAAGAAGATTGTGGACCATAGCTTTGTCAGTGTTATTACTATTTATAGCATTGCCTATCTTTAGCGCATTGTCCATTGGTGAGGAGGGTACTTATAATACTTATAGTAGTATTATTTATCGACTCTCCCAAACAGTATCAGCTAACAACCCGTTCCTGCTTCTGATTACCATAGTAGGAGCAGTAGTTTGTGGATTAAGCAGTTTTTATTATCTCCATTCAAAAAAGAAAGTTGATCTGTACCATAGCGTACCGATTCGAAGAGAAAAATTATTTGCTATCAATTATATGAATGGGTTACTTATTTTTATTGTGCCTTACGTAATAAATTTGGTGTTAACCTTTTTCATTATGCAGATTAATGGCTATATGATATTTGAATTGTTTAAAATCGCTATGATATCTATGGTAATTAACTTTGTATTTTATGGATTAATTTATACACTTACAGTAATCGCAGTGATGCTTACAGGTAATATTGTAATCAGTTTTTTCGGTATTGGTGTTTTTTTATGTTATGGTCCATTATTAATGTTGGTTAAGGAAGCATACTTTGCAGAATTTCTAAAACATTACCCAAGCACAACAACCCAATGGGACTTGTTCACCTTTTTATCTCCGATTGGTAATTATTTTCACTTGGCTAACTTTCAGGTGGGATTCTCTTATCAGAACTATACGGCTATTTTGCAAGAAGGCCTGGGAGTAGGGATTCTAAAAACCATAATCACGACTATTATATTTGTAGCATTTGCTTTATTTTTATTTATCAAAAGACCCTCTGAAGCGGCTTCTAAGGCTATGTCTTTTGGTATATCAAAACCTATTATTAAGTTTTTACTGGTTATACCTCTAACTTTACTTGGTGGTATAATATTTAAAGAAATAGCGAATACAACCGGTACGATTGGTTGGTTTGTATTTGGTTTACTGTTTACATTTGTTATCATTGCTGCAATTATAGAAATTATGTTTAACTTTGATATCAGAACGGCTTTTCATCATAAAAGGCATTTAATCCTATGTGCTGTCGTGATAGCCATTATTTCTTCAATCTTTCAATTCGACGTATTAAAATATGATTCCTACCTGCCAGATAAAGATAAAATCGACTATATGAGTGTTTATTTTTCTGGACTTGACAGCGGAACTACGTATGTGAACTTAGATTTGAATCAATCAGAAAGGCATATAGACAGTATAGACTATCATTTATCCAATGTTAAGTTGAAAGATTTTGATGCTGCCTATGCTTTAGCGCAGATAGGGATAGATAAGGAATCAATAACATCTCATGTGGGAAATGGGTCTTATAACTATAGGGTTAAGTACGTACTAAAAAACGGAAGATCAGTGGAGCGAAATTATGAACTAGCGTCTAATGAAAATATAGATTTATTATCCGCTATTTATGATAATAAAGAATATAAAGCAGTTCATTACCAGATTTATGATTTTAAAGCAGCCGATATTCAAATCATCTCCTGTAACAGCCAAAAAAGTTCCAAAGACTTGACCTTAAGTGATAATGAAAAGCAGGAACTTTTAGCTGTTTATAAGAAAGAGCTTTCTGCGCTAAAATTAGAGGATTTAAAAAATACCCAGGTGGCAACTTCTATTTCATTTAGATTCCTGAATAATCAGAGTGCTTCCTATGATGTTTATAGCAATTTTACTGAAACCATAGCATATTTAAGAGACCATGGATTTAACGATTTTGATTTGATTTCAGCTGATCATGTTAATAAAGTTATGATAAATTATTATTCTCCATATGCAGATAAAGAAAGTACTTATAGAAATGAAAATTCTGAGATAGCGTATACTGACAAAAAGGATATTGAAGAAATACTAACGAATCTTGTAGATATGAACTTATACTGGAGTCATTACAGCCTGCTTGATAGAGAAGATTATTTTGATATTTACGTTAGTACAGTAAGTGATACCTATGGAAATAATATAGTAAAAGGGTATTCCTTTAGAAAGAATCGTGTACCTGATTTTGTAAAAGAGGATTTAGGTATAAAGCAGTAATCATCATAAATTGTAAATATAAAACAGGATATTTATTAGATGAATTACCCTTGCGTGCAAATACTAAATGAATGATAAAATTAATGTCTATAGTCAAATGTATAAAATATTTGACTATAGACATTTTCTTTTGTTTTTGTTATTTTAATCTTTCATGAAAGGCAGTATTGAGGTTTGAAAGTACTCCCTTGCCATCTCAGGTTTAATATGATTACTTGTATTATGAAAGGAGACAGATACACCATCGTTTTGACATTGTTTCATACAAAAAGTAGCTTTGAAATCGATTTTATCATGTAGATTATGTTCTTCGATTAATTGCTGAAAAATCTGAATGATATTATAGGAACCCTTTAAATGACAAGAGCTTCCAATACAAACACTAAGTTCAAACATTATACTTCCTCCTTCATAAGCTTATTACATTCGTCTTTACCAATCTCATGATTGTATTTCTCGTTTTGCTGATGAGCATTTTCAGGATTCTTTACATGGGCAGGTTCACCATAATGAACATGTAGTAATTCATGAACTTTTCCTTTTAGTAATCCATTATATAGGGACATCATAAGAGGATTTTCTTCTGAACGTTTGATACTGCTTAGTTTGTCGGCAGTGTAGAGTCCCCTTCCCCTATTTTCTTTTTCGTAGGAGGAGGTAAATGGCTGACCGGCTCCGCTAACACAACCACCTGGACAAGCCATTACTTCTACAAAATCATAGTGGGTTCCTGATTTGATACTTTCAATTAAATTGCTGGCATTTTTAAGACCGCTTACAATGGCAATCTTTATTTCTCTCTCCCCATAGAGAATACTGGTTTCTTTAACACCTTCCATACCCCTGACACCCTGATAGGATATGGTTCTTAAGGAAGCTTTGGATTTGTCAGAGGATAAACGTCTAAGCACTGCCTCTGTAACACCACCAGTAACACCGAAAATAACACCGGCGCCAGTCATTGTGCCAAAGGGCATATCAACGGCTTCTGGTTCAATATCAGAGAATAGAATACCAGATTCTTTGATCATCTTAATTAATTCTTGTGTAGTTATAACAAAGTCTACATTAGGGTTAGTGTCTGTTTTAAATTCTTCCCTGGCTGCTTCAAATTTCTTAGCAGTGCAAGGCATTACAGCAACATGTACTTGTCGTCTGCTGGAAGTTTGGTTCTGTTCTTTTACTACCGATGCAAGCATTTGCATGGGTGAGCGGCAAGTGGAGACAGAAGAGAGTAACTCTTTATAATTTTTCTCACAGTAATTTACCCAAGCAGGACAGCAGGAGGTAAAGAGGGGAAATTCATGATGACCCGATTCCAAACGCTTTAAGAACTCATTAGATTCTTCAAGTACTGTCAAATCTGCGCCAGTGGATGTATCATATATTTCGTCAAAGCCCATTCGTCTTAGGGCGGCAACTATTTTACCCATTGCATTTTCACCATTTTGAAAGCCTAGTTCCTTACCAATGGCAACTCTTACTGCAGGTGCTATTTGAACGGTAACCTTGGCTTGTTTATCATCTAGGGCTTCCCAAACTTTTTCTTTATCATTCTTGACAATAATTGCACCAGTAGGGCAAACCGCAGCACATTGACCACAGCCTACACAGGGAGATTCGGCAATGGGTTTATCAAAAGCAGTGCTGATGGTCATATGGGAACCTCTGTGAGCAAAATCTATGGCGCCAACGTTTTGAACTTCATTACACATACGAACGCAATCACCACATAGAATACATTTGTTTTGGTCCCTTGTGATACACAGAGAGGAATCATCTAATTTAGGTTCTGCTGCAGTATTGGGAAATCTGACCCCCTCAATATTAAAAGTAACTGCCAATTCCTGTAATTTACAACTTCCGTTATTGTTACAGGTAGTCCAATCTCTGCAGTGATTCGCAAGTAATAATTCTAATATCATTTTACGATATTTACGAAGCTTTTTTGTATTGGTTTGTATGACCATTCCTGATTTGGGAGGAGTAGAACAGGCAGCATCGAGACTGCCCCAACTGTTTTCCACCATACACATTCTGCAAGCACCATATATGGAGAGCTCTGAATGATAACAAAAGGTAGGCATCTTAATACCGGCTTTTCTGATTAACTCTAAAAGATTTCTCTCCCCATTTATTTCAACCGGCATGCCATCTATTGTCATAAAATCTTTATTATTCATAAATACACCCATTGTATATCACATTCTGGTGTGATATCGCCACATATAAAACAAAGTAAAAGAAGCAAATAGTGGCATCCTTTCTTTCTGGTTTTTTTCTTTTACTCTTTATACCTAATCCATGCAAAGGAGTTGGTATGATTACCACTTATAAATAGGAGTGAAAGAAGCATAAAGCGGTTCGTTTTATATGAAAATTCTTTCACTCTTGTACAAATGTGTTCTAAATCTTCGTAATAAAATTCAATTAGACTTCAACAATTGCATGGAAAGGGCAGGTAGAGATACAGGCCTGACATTTTATACATTTACTTTGAGCTATTACAAAGGGTTCTTTTATTTTACCAGAGATTGCATTTACAGGGCAGGATTTGGAACATTTGGAGCAGCCTTTACATGAGTCTGGAAGGATTTGAATGGTTTTTAATTTCTGACAACTTCCTGCCGGGCATTTTTTATCATATATATGGGCTTCATATTCTTCTCTAAAACTCTGAATTGTGCTAACAACAGGAAATGCAGCTGTTTTACCAAGACCGCAAAGGGCAGTAGCTGATATGGTATCAGCAAGTTCCAGTAATAATTCGATATCGCCATCTTTACCCTTGCCATCCACAATATTTTCTAGAATTTCAAGCATACGCTTCGTACCTTCTCTACAGGGTACGCATTTACCGCATGATTCATTTTGGGTAAAATTCATAAAGAATCTTGCAACTTCAACCATACAGGTGTTTTGATCCATTACGACCAGACCACCTGAACCAATCATGGCACCAGCTTTTTTCAGCGAATCAAAATCCAGAGGCAGATCTAGTTGTTCAGTGGTTAAACATCCACCGGATGGACCACCGATTTGAACAGCTTTAAATGCACCACCATCACGCATACCACCGCCTACATCAAAGATTACCTCTCTTAAGGTAGTGCCCATTGGTACTTCAATCAAACCAGTATTTTCAATATTACCAGTTAAGGCAAATGCTTTGGTGCCAGGACTGTTTTCAGGCCCGATGCTCTTATACCACTGGGACCCATTTATAATAATTAGGGGTACATTTGCAAAGGTTTCTACATTATTTAAAACGGTGGGTTTATCAAATAATCCTTGTTCAACAGTTCTTGGGGGCTTAACTCTGGGCATACCTCTATTACCTTCTATAGAGGCAGTAAGGGCGCTGCCTTCACCACATACAAAAGCACCAGCGCCTCTGTTTATATGGAGATGAAAGGAAAAATTAGTTCCTAGAATCCCATCACCTAAGAGGCCTATTTGTTCAGCTTGTGCAATGGCGGCCTTTAATCTACTTACAGCCATCGGGTATTCAGCACGAACATAGATGTATCCTTCATTTGCACCACAAGCTAGACCAGCAATCATCATACCCTCAAGCATTCTATGAGGATCCCCCTCCATTATACTTCTATCCATAAATGCGCCAGGATCCCCTTCATCACCATTACAAACAATGTATTTCTGGTCTGTTTGCTGACGTTTTACCTGAGCCCATTTTCTTCCTGTAGGAAAGCCACCGCCGCCTCTGCCGCGAAGATTGGATTCTGAAACTTCTCTGATTATATCATCCTTATCCATATCAAAAAGTGCTTTTTCAAAAGCTGTATAACCTCCTGTTCCTAGATACTCATAAATTGAGGTCGCATCAATATGGCCACAATGATCTAATACCACTCTGGTTTGTTTTTTATAAAAAGGGATATCATTTTGCTTTTTACACACAGCACCGCCTTTTTGATAAGCGAGAGATTCTATATGTTCGCCATTCATAATGGTCTTATGAATAATATCTTCACAGTCACTTAACTGAACTTTGGTATATAGATAACCTTCAGGTTCAATTCTGACTAAAGGTCCCATTTCACAAAAACCGTGGCAGCCGCTTTTCTTCATACCAATTTCGCCGTCATGGGGCTCTTCCTTAAGTTCTACAGAACAAGGAATTCCTTCTGCGTTCATAATCTCTGTCAGCTTATGGTAGATTTCCAAAGAACCACTGGAAATACATCCGGTACCGGCACATACTAAGATTTTCTTCTCTTGAGCAGAGAGAGATTTTTCATAAACTTTAC
>DALYNO010000010.1:11718-16577 GCA_031975295.1 Anaerocolumna sp.
CCTATTATGTAACATTTATACTTCCTCCTTTAGTTCTTTTAGTAAGTTAGCTGCCTTCTCGGGTGTCATTGCAGGATACACTTTGTCGTTTACGGTTAAGACAGGTGCAAGGCCACAAGCACCCAGGCAGGATACGGTTTCAACAGTAAAGAGAAGGTCATCCGTAGTTGCTTTTGCTTCAGAAAGGCCAAGTTCTTTTCTAAGGCTATTCAGAATAGGGATGGATTTTCTAACATGACAGGCAGTACCATCACAAACTTTAAGTACATACTTTCCTTTTGGTTCTAGGGAAAAATTCTCATAGAAAGTGGCAACACTATAAATTTTTGCCTGGCTAATACCAAGTTTGTTAGAAAGATAGGGAAATACTTCTTTTGGCAGATATCTGTAATGTTCTTGAATACCCTGCAGGATAGCAATTATACTACTTTGCTTTGTACCTAGTTCTAACAGTATACTGTCTACTACATCAAAATCAAATGTTTCAGTCATACATTTCCTCCATTTTAAAAATATCTTTATAATTAATTTGACTCAAATTGAAGAGTCAATTGTTTGGACAAACTGGCAAGGGAAAAGGCCATATCTTCGTTTTGGACTATAATGTGTTCTGGTACTTTAAGGTGTATTGGTGCAAAGTTCCAAATGGCTAATATACCACCAGAGACCATTTGGTCACATACTTGTTGCGCATAGGAATCAGGTACAGCAATAATACCAATTCTAACTTTCATACGGTTGCACAAATCCTCTAATTTATGAATGGAGAGTACTTTCTTACCACCTATGATTGTACCAATTAAAGCTTCCTCTGTATCAAAAGCGGCTACTAAATCCAAACCATATTTTAAGAAACCATTGTAAGTGAGCAGGGAACTTCCAAGTCTTCCAGCACCTGCGATAACAGCACTTTGTGCATCATGGGAACCAAGAAACTTTTCTAAGTCAATGATAAGGCTTTTGGTAATATAGCCAACTTTAGGCCTGCCACCAGTACTAATGAGAGCAAGATCTTTTCTCACTTGTACATCGTTAAGTCTTAAGGCTTCAGCAATCATGGTTGCTGAAATATTATAATATCCGTTGGAGGGAAGAGATTGTAAGTAGTTTAAATATATGGGCAATCGCTTCAGTGCCTGGGTCGAAATAGATTTGTTTATCATGAATTCAATTGGGCATTAGAGAGCCTTATCCTTTCTGGTTTGCAGAATCACTTAAAAGCAGACGAATTAACTAATTTATAGATACCTTAGTATTGTATTGGTCGAAATGAGATGGATGCCTTCAGTGAATAAACCCTATTAGTTAATATCATTGTTTGTGGTAACATATTAACACACCAAGGCATAAAAAAAGAAATATAAAGATGGAATATCGATATTCCAATATCGATATATCCTCTTTATATTTCATTAAAAAACATAGGAGGCTGCCAAAAAATCAACATTATACTTGGCTAGTATTTTAAGTCAAAGTCAGAATTAAAGACTCTTTTGCTTCCATAATTTTATCCATTAATTGCTTATCTAGTGAAGTAAAGGTATAGCCTTTCGGATAGATTAAAACGTCCATGGATTTGCGGGCGGGTTCCGGTGCTATTCTTTGAATTAAATCATAACGAACCAGTAATTCATTTGGTATGGGAGATACCCACATATAAGATGTATTAATATTGGTTAACAGATCAAATTGGCTGCCCCGTTCATAAAGATAAATCTTCTTTTTAGAACTTTCATTATCCGACAATGCTTTCGTTTCTGCAATATTAAGACCTGGTATCATAATATCTCCATGCAAGAGTTCAATATAATCCGTAAAATCTTCATTGGATAATAATTTTTTATATGCTAAAGGGTGATCTTTGGACATGACAACCATATAATTATATTCCCATATTATTTGATAGGATAAATCTTTATCTTTCAGATAATTCATAAAATAGGATTCATAATCCTTTTCAAAGCGAATAATACCCAGATTAAATTTATCATATAGGATATGTTGTATGGCTTCCTGAGTTCCTGTTTCTTTGATATTTAATTCCATTTCTTTATTAGTATCCAAGGTCTTTACGAAATTAGTGATGCCTCCAGCTAAGTAACTTCCGTGAGGAATAGAGATATTTAACGTTTGTTTATGTTCTGTATCAGGAGCAGTAAGTGCTTCCATTTTCTCAATCTGGGTTAAGATATTCTTAGCATAAACCAAAAATTCCCTTCCTTTTTTTGTGGGAACAACTCCTTTTGAAGTCCTTTTAAATATAGGGATTCCAAGAGTATCTTCAAGTTCTTTAATCGCTTTGCTTAAATTTGGCTGTGCCATATAAAGGTTATCAGCAGCTTGGGTTATGGAGCCTAAACGTTCCACTTCCACAGCATATTTTAAATGTAAGGTATTCAAGTTGGCACCTCCGTGGTTTAGATTAATTTGTCTTGAAGATGTTTAGATAAAAGCGCTAAAGATGCAGCCATATTTTCATTTTGTACCATGATATCGCCTGGCACCATGAGATGTATCGGAGCAAAATTCCAAATAGCCAGGATTCCACCAGCTACTAATTGATCACATACCAGCTGGGCGCTGGCAGCTGGAACAGTTATAATACCAATATGAAGATTCAGCCTTCTGCTTACGCTGCTGATTTTATCAGAAGATAAGATTTTCTTGCCATGAAAGGTTGAACCAATTAACTCCTCGTTATTGTCAAAAGCTGTAACGATATTCATACCTAAATAATCAAAACCTTTATAAGAAAGAAGAGCCTTCCCAAGGGAACCAGCACCAACTAAAACCGCATCTTTTACATTGTGATAGCCAAGTAAAAGTTCCATGTTATGGATTAGATCCCCAATAATAAAACCTGCTTTTGGTTTACCCTTTGAGGAGCTAATTGCTGCAAAATCTTTTCTTACCTGTACTTCATTTAAGGATAAATCCGAAGCAATAGTAGGAGAGGCAATAATTTCAACACCTTCACTTTTTAATTGTTTTAGGTAGTGAAGATAGTAAGGCATACGTTTTAGAGCCTGAGTGGACATAGAAATCAAAGTTTCTTTATAATTCTCCATAGTTACTCCTTCTATAATATCGATATAGTATTATCGATATTATAGTACTGAAAATGAAAAATGTCAAAGACTAAATGAATGGCTGCAGAAGTTAATATTTACACATGTTTAAATATGAGTTAAGATATGAGTTAAGATATAATGGAAAATCCTTACATTGCTGTTATGTAAGGATAAAGGAGAAATTTATTTATGTTATGGTTAGCATTATTTATGTAATTTTACTGGCTAACTGAAACCCTTTATTTCTTTGATTTAGGATAACTTAATTTAGGATAACTTATCAATCTACATTTTGGAGGAAATTACATGAAGATAAAAATAATAAATAAAGATTTTACAATATGCAAAGTAGAAGATTTGTCACAAATTGATTCTACTGACGAGTTTTACTTTATTGGCAAAACTGATGAGGAACTCTCGGTAGTATGCAGTTCAGATTCTGTACCTGGAAATTCCTTAGTATGTGAGGACGGATGGAGAGCATTTAGAATACAAGGAGAATTAGATTTTTCACTTATCGGTATTTTGTCTAAAATATCTACACTATTAGCGGATCATCAGATTGGTATCTATGCAGTCTCCACTTATAATACGGATTATATTCTTACAAAAAAGGACAACTTTATGAAAGCCATTCAAATACTTGAAGCCAATGGATATGAAATTACAGGTTAAAAATCAAATTTAATGTATGGAAAGAGAGGTATAATATGTTAGGTCATTTACAAGAGGTAATAGAATATCTAAATGAGAATATGTGTGACCCAGTACCGCAATACATACTTAATAAAGAAATACGAAATTCCCCAACCGTTATGATGAAATCGTTATATGAGTCAAAATGGTATAAACAGCTTGCTACAGAACAATGGCAGAACGGTTCTTGGGGAAGGTTTCATACACAGGATACAAAGTCTTTATCAAAGCAAAAATTTACCACAACGGAAAATGCCCTAAGGCGTGCACTAGAGTTATCACTAGATAAAAATGATGAGATGATTCATAATTCCATACAACTGATGGAAAGGTACATAGAGGATCAAGAGGCTTGGTTGGATATAAACGAACATCATGAAAATTTTCATATTGCCTTTAAAACATTAATAGCAGCAAATTTATCTTTATTTGATCCCAAAAATTCACTGGTTCAAGCAAAAAAAGAAGTATGTGCTGAATGTATATCCAAGGCTTTTAAAAATGGTTCATTAGATGAAGCAGTGTGGGAAGAGGAATACAAAAAATATAGGGAAATTTATTTAAAACCTTTTACAGTATATATTGTTTGGCTGTTACAAAACAATGAGTTTTTGGATTCTGCAATAGAAAGGGAGTTCCTTACATACATCTGGAATCGAAATGAGGGTATTTACTATCGAACGGATTGTTCACCATTAGAGACTTATTATTTGGAATCAAAAAAATTTAGTACCTGGCTGACAAGTTTGGAAACTTTAAGTGCATTTTCATTATTTCCTGACTTTATGCATAAGGGAATAAGTACCCATTTATTAAATGAGATTCACAGATTAATGAATCATGATATTACCTTGCCGAATTCTCATTCCATATTTAGTCATTACTCAGAAAGTTGGTCCAAAAAACAATATCGTAAGAATGATATGATACTACGTATACTTCGTATCCTTGTAAAATGTTAGTAAACTTGGAGGATTAAACTTTGAATTATTTTTTAAGAAATATTGGTATCTTTTAGTTATATTTCTTTAAAACAACTAACAGGATTCTATCAAGATAATTATCATGAATGCTTTAATAAAGTAATCCTTG
>DALYNO010000010.1:16587-21851 GCA_031975295.1 Anaerocolumna sp.
TTAAAATGTATAAAAATTCATAATAACCTATCATCTTAGTTATTTCATAAGCACTGCTTCATTGATTTAGAAGCCTCATTTATAATTTGATCAGTTGATAAAAAAAATTAAAAAATATATTGACTGTTTGATCAAATGGTGATATATTAACAACAACCAAATTGCCAAAACTATTATAAATACTATATTTCTAATTGAAAAATTTTTGGCAGTGAATGAAGTAAATTAAATAGTTTGCCTATACAAAAGTGTAGAATATCCCTTGGGGGATATCTACACTTTTTTGCTTTATTTACATAATTTTCTAAAAGAGGAAAATGAATAAAAGATACATAGTAGGAGAGTTGAGTTCATATGAGAGAATTTCTTAAAATGGAAAACATAACAAAAAAATTCGGTGAAGTATATGCAAACAAAGACATTAATCTAACGATTATGGAAGGGGAGGTACATACACTGCTTGGAGAAAACGGAGCAGGTAAAAGTACCCTAATGAATATTTTAATTGGACTATACCAGCCCAGTTATGGAGCTGTGTACTTAAGAGGAGAAAATGTGAAAATTGATTCCCCTTCCAAAGCAGTAAAACTTGGTATTGGAATGGTTCATCAGCATTTTATGTTAGTAGAGGCCTTAACTGTATTTGAAAATATTATTTTAGGTACAACAAAGGATAAATCTCTATTTATAAAAAAAGAGGTAATCAAAAAAGAAATAATGGAACTGGCGAACAAATATGGGCTTGATATTGAAATCGATAAACCAATTACAGAAATATCTATTGGAGCACAGCAGCGTGTTGAAATTCTAAAAGCTTTATACAGAGGTGCAGAACTATTAATTCTCGATGAACCTACAGCAGCTTTAACAGATATTGAAGTAGAAGGATTATTTAAAATCATTAGAAAACTAACAGCAGAGAAAAAGTCGGTGATATTTATTTCTCACAAAATGAGAGAGGTTATAGAAATAAGTGATCGCATAACCATACTCAGAACCGGGCAAACCATTCAAACTTTGAATAAAGAGGGGGCGAATGAAACAGAGTTAGCTAACTTAATGATTGGAAAAGAGCTAGTTACCAGTGAATACCAGAAGGTTGAAAAATGTAAAAACAATATAGTTTCACTAAGTAAGGTAAGCTTTCATAAAGTATCAAAACACAATGGTATCATGGGAGTTACCTTAGAAGTTGGAGCAGGTGAGATCCTTGGTATAGCAGGTGTTGATGGTAATGGGCAGTCACAATTAGCACAGATTGTAACTGGAATTATTAAGCCAGATGAAGGAGAGGTATGTCTTAAGGCCAAAAGAGTGTCAAGATTCGATCCGAATGACTTTATAAATGCTAATGTTTCCCATATAACTGAGGATAGAAATAAAATGGGTCTTATTCGTAATATGAGTGTGAAAGAAAATCTGGTTTTAAAGAGTTTAAATAAAAATAGAATCTCCATAGGCAGGGGCTTATTTCTTAAGAAGAAGGCGATTACAGAGTATGCAAACCTTATGAAAGAAAAATATGATATCAGGTGTGCATCTGTAGATCAGGAAATACGTAACCTTTCTGGAGGAAATCAGCAAAAGATTATTCTTGCAAGAGAACTAGAAGAAGAGCCTAATTTTCTAGTTGCTGTTCATCCAACAAGAGGCTTGGATATTGGAGCAACGAAATATGTACATGATAAAATGGTTGCTTCTAGAAATCAAGGGTGTGGAATACTTCTAATAAGTGCTGATTTCGACGAGGTATTAAAATTATCAGATCGTATTGCAGTAATGTTTGAAGGACAGGTTGTAGGTGTTTATTCAGGAAAAAATCCTCCTATAGAAGAGATTTCTCTGGCAATGGCCGGTAAAACCAATCAAAAGGAGGAAAATCTGTATTATGAAAATAAAAAATTTATTAGTTAAAATAGTAGTACCTATAGTTTCTGTACTATGTTCCTTTATTGTGGGAGCTATCTTAATTGCTTGTATTGGAGGAAACCCCTTTGAAGCCTTTAGTTATCTCCTAAGAGGTGCTTTTGGGACAAGAGCAAATTTGGGAGAAACCATTGTGAAAGCTGTACCACTTATATTTACAGGACTTGCAGCAACATTTGCTTATAAGTGTGGTGTATTTAATTTAGGTGCAGAAGGCCAATTTGTAATGGGTGCAGTAACAAGTATCTGGATTGCTACAACCGTAAAAGGAATATCAGGGATTGGCCTTGTTCTTCTAAGTTTAGCACTTGGAGCCTTGGCAGGTGGAATCTGGGGTGCGATTCCTGGAATACTTAAAATTACCCGAGGTCTAAATGAAATGATTGTTAGCATTATGCTTAATTACATAGCTGTTTTGTTTATGGGATATTTATATTCTAATCCCTTAAGAGAAGGTAGTGTACCACAAACAGCAGCTGTAACGGATAAGCTGATTCGAATTATCAGCGGTACAAGAGTACATGCAGGTATTATAATCGCTGTGGTTTTAGCTTTGGGTATTTACTACTTTTTATTTTATACTGCTGCAGGATTTAAACTACGTGCTGTGGGTTTAAATCAAACTGCCTCAAGATTTAACGGATTCCCAGTTCATAAATTAATGTTGATTTCTTTTATTGTTTCAGGTGCTATTGCAGGACTTGGCGGAAGTGTGGAACTCCATGGTACCCAATTTCGATTAATGGCGGGTTTTGGAACGGGTTATGGTTTTGATGGTGTGGCAATTGCACTGATTGGACAATTAAATCCTATAGGTACAGTTGTAGTTGCCTACCTTTTTGCGATTCTTAGAACAGGTGCAACGACTATGCAAGTAGGTAGTGGAATGCCAACCTCTGTCATTGATATCATACAAGCCTTAATTATTGTATTTGCAGTTGCAGGAAGTGCACTTGTTAATTTACCCAAAACCAGACAAATACTTACGAATGTGTTTCAAAATAAGGCAAAGGAGGCTTAAGGATTATGGAAAGCGTACTTAACATAACATTTTTTCAAGAATTAATGCTATCCACCATTCGAATGGCAACACCAATACTAATCGTTGCATTAGCAGAATTATATTCTGAAAAAGCAGGTCAAGTTAACATTGGTCTTGACGGCATCATGTCCTTTGGTGCTTTAATTGGGTTTCTAACAAGCTTTACCACAGGTAGTCCTTACCTTGGTATACTAGCAGGTGCCTTAGGTGGCGTTCTTATTAATATGGTTTATGCTTTTTGCACCATTCGTTTGGGCGCACAGCAGATCGTATATGGTATGGCCATTAATATATTTGCACCTGCTATAGCGTCCTTTATCTATAATGTTTACTTTGGTATCAGTTCAACTCTTGCACAGGCAACTTTGATGAAAACCTTACCAATTCCATTACTTAGTAAACTTCCAGTTTTAGGACCAGTATTTTTTAATCATACAATCCTTGTATATTTTTCATACCTTTTGGTACCTATCACATATATATTTTTCACAAAAACTAAGGCGGGACTTAATTACAAAGCCGTTGGAGAATTTCCAAAAGCTGCTGAATCCCTTGGTATCAATGTTATCAAACAAAAATATATAGCATGTATTATCTGCGGTGTTTTAGCAGGTATGGGTGGTGCATATCTTACCACTTGTTATATTAGCACATACTCTGATGGTGTTGTCTCAGGAAGAGGATTTATAGCACTATCTGCTGTTATATTTGGCAGATGGATGCCTGGGGGTGTATTACTGGCAGCCTTATTATTTGGTTTTACTGATGCCCTACAATTAAGACTTCAGGTGATGAGTTCAACTACCCCATATCAATTACTTGCTATGATACCTTACCTTTGCACCCTGTTTGTATTAGCCTTCTTAGGAATTAAAAAAGCAGGACCAAAAGCTAATGGTAAGCCCTATTTCAGAGAAGAACGTTAATTATAGGCTAAGCCTTGATTATAAAAAATATTAGGAGGAATGTTTCATGAAAAACAAATTACTAGCTTTAGTACTAACACTCGTGGTGGTGATTACAGCCCTCGCTGGATGCAGCAAAGAAGAGAAGACTGCATCAACTGATGAAGGAAGTGGGACCTATAAGGTTGCAATGATCTTAGATTCATCTATATCAGATGGTGGTTGGGGTGCAGCCTGTTATAATGCAATGGTTGCAGCTGCTAAAGATTCCGGTTTTGAAACGCAGTATACTGACAATCTTGCAAATGCAGACTTTGCTTCCAGTATTAGAAGCTACTGCGATCTAGGTGTGGATTTAATATTTGCTCCGGGTAATCAGTACACGGATGCAGTAAAAGAAGTGGCTGTTGATTATCCAGATGTGAAATTTGCTCTACTAAACGGAACCGTTGAAACTGATAATATTGTATCCATCTTACCTGATGCACAGCAAATCGGATACATGGCAGGTGCACTTGCTGGTCTAATGTCCAAAACTGAAAGCATAGGATTTATCGGCGGTATGGAACTTGATACGACAAAAGCAAAACTAGCGAATTACGAAGCAGGTGCAAAAGCTGTAAATCCAGCTATCACGGTTTACTCCGCATACGCAGGTTCCTTCTCTGATTCAGCAAAAGGTAAAGAAATTGCAGATTCCATGGTTACAATGAATGATGTTGATGTGATGTTCGGTGATGCCAGTGCAGTTGATTCCGGTGCTCGTGAAGCCTTAGCTAATTATGAAAGCAGATATGATATTGGACAACCAAGTGATCTGTTAGCATCTCAGGAATCCAAAGTCGTTATCGGTAGTGTTGTTACCGACAATGCAACTATGATTAAACTATGTATGGAAGACGTTAAAAATAATACTTATGGAAACAAAACAATCTATGGTAACCTTGATAATGGAAGCTTAAGTGTTGGTACTTTCAGCAGTGCAGTATCAGAAGATATTCAGAAACAATATGCAGAGATCGTAGATAAAATTAAAGAAGGTACTTTCATTCAATAAAAGCTCTAAAATGACTGTAACACTACGCTTATAAACGTTGTGTACAGTCATTTTTTATGCTTAGTTATTTAATTAAAAACTTTCTGATACCCTATCATCATCTAAAGCCTCAGCCTGCATTAACTTGATAATATCAGCAGCGAGACTAAGGCAAATACCATGCTGGAGGGACAGATATTTTGACGCCTATTACGAGTCAATAAATTCACTTATTATAAGTCCTGGATTCTTTATCAAATAATAAATATGCTAAGTATTTAATATAACGTTCTGATTTCTTATCATCATCTAAAGCCTCAGCCTGCATTAACTTGATAATATCAGCAGCGAGACT
>DALYNO010000011.1:0-20528 GCA_031975295.1 Anaerocolumna sp.
ATGGGAGGAACTCTGGATAGAAATTCTCCCTTAGGTGTAAAAATATCAATCCAAAACCGATTGGGAGAGGTACCCCAAAACTGGAGTGTAAATCCAGGCTCATTGCTGTCTACATTTAGAGCCACAACATCATAGGTGGCAGGGGGTGAGATATCTCCATAATAATGTGTACCTCTATTGCCCTCATTTCCTGCAGAAGAAATAATGGAACGACCATAGTTGGTTGCTATGGTGGAGAGAAATCTGGTTATGACTCTATTACCAGTATGGTCGCTTTGACTGGTTCCAAGACCAACACAAATAACCAAAGGTCTCCCCAGTTTGGTGGCCATATCATTCAGATATTTTACTGCCATAATAACATCATTTTCCTGATAGCATACTGCTGCCTGAGGAATTTCAAAAAATTCTCTTAAATAAGGCTTTGCTTCTTTTAATTTGACAATTATGAATTCTGATTCAGTTGCAATCCCAGAAAAATTATATTCTTCATTTGGAGTACCGGCGCATAAACCAGCTAGCATTGTCCCGTGTCCAATGGTATCTTGACTTGGAACAATAGAAAGAGGATCAGGACTTCTTAAGGCTTCATTAATAGTATCCATAAGAAATTCTGTTCCATAATATAGATCTTTTGGGTAAGCATTTTCGCTGTAGATTGTTTGATCCCATATAGATATGATTCTTGTGGTTCCATCAGTATTTCTAAATACGGGATTTCGATAATCAATGCCTGTATCGAGAAAACCAACTATAACCCCTTTACCTTTTAGATTTAGATCGGTACTAAAGGGAGTTGGAGCGCTATAATTTAAGTAGAGATTTTCGGCAGAAGTCTCAAGCCCAAGACAAGAAGGGATTGAGTAGTAACCAAATACACTAATACTGCTTTGGGTCATATTTTCGACAGGAAGATGCACAACGGCAAAAATATCATTTATATAATTAACCGTACTGTTAGGATAGGCAGTTAATAAGTCAATGCCATCGCCATATTCCGCTAAAAGATCTGCATAATCATCACTGGTTATGGTATATCTTTCCGCTTCAGTCATAGAACTTAATCCTTATAGGTATTCTTATTTATCTATATGACCAGTGTAAATAAAAGAGAATAAAAATTTGAAATATATCTTGACAATGTTGCTACATATGTTATATTAGTTATAGAACAAACAATAAAACACACTCAAGTATATATCTGTTGAAATAAACAGGTACTAGAAAGGCAGGGGTATTATATGAATATAAACAAATTTACGCAGACCTCCATACAGGTGGTCAATCAGTGTGAAAAAGTTGCTATGGATTTTGGACATCAAGAAATTGATCAGGAACATTTACTATATAGTCTATTAATCGTTAAGGAAAGTTTAATTCAGAAGCTTTTAAAAAAGATGGATATTACAACTGAAGTTTTTTTAGCACAAGTAGAAGGCTTACTCAATAAGCGCCCTAAGGTAAGTGGAGGACAGGTTTATATTAGTAATGATTTAAATAAAGTACTAATTTATGGGGAAGATGAAGCAAAACGTATGGGTGATGAGTATGTTTCCGTGGAACATCTTTTTTTAAGTCTGTTAAAACAACCAAGTAAAGCAATAAAAGAGCTTTTTTCGAATTTTCGAATTACGAAAGAGGGATTTTTATCTGCCCTTATGAGTGTGAGAGGCAATCAGAAAGTAACCTCAGATAACCCAGAGGCTACTTATGACACCTTAGAAAAGTACGGGCAGGATTTGGTGGAGAGAGCCAAGGAGCAAAAACTGGATCCCGTCATTGGCAGAGATTCTGAAATACGAAACCTGATTCGCATCCTTTCCAGGAAAACAAAAAACAATCCGGTTCTAATCGGAGAACCAGGTGTAGGTAAAACTGCTGTTGTAGAAGGTTTGGCACAGAGAATTGTACGAGGCGATGTACCGGAAACCCTTAAGAATAAAAAAGTATTTTCTCTTGATATGGGAGCTTTGGTTGCAGGCGCTAAATATAGAGGTGAATTTGAAGAGAGATTAAAAGCGGTTCTTGAGGATGTTAAAAATAGTGATGGTGAAATTCTATTATTTATAGATGAACTTCATACCATAGTTGGAGCCGGTAAAACAGATGGTGCCATGGATGCCGGCAATATGTTAAAGCCAATGCTTGCCAGAGGTGAACTACATTGTATCGGTGCTACTACCTTAAACGAATACCGTATGTATATTGAAAAGGATGCTGCCCTTGAGAGACGTTTCCAACCGGTTATGGTAGCAGAACCTACTGTAGAGGATACCATATCCATTCTTAGAGGTTT
Source organism: Anaerocolumna sp. (assembly GCA_031975295.1). Classification (GTDB taxonomy): domain Bacteria; phylum Bacillota; class Clostridia; order Lachnospirales; family Lachnospiraceae; genus Anaerocolumna. The sequence continues at coordinate 2,297 of DALYNO010000011.1, forward strand.
AAAAGACAGATATGAAGTCTTTCACGGAGTTAAAATCACAGATAGTGCTTTGGTATCAGCTGCGGTTTTGTCGAATCGGTATATATCTGATAGATTTCTTCCCGATAAGGCGATTGACCTTGTGGATGAGGCATGTGCTTTGATTAAGACAGAGTTAGATTCTATGCCAACAGAACTTGATGAAATCAGTAGAAGAATCATGCAAATGGAGATAGAAGAGGCGGCTCTAAAAAAGGAGACGGATCGTTTAAGTGCTGAAAGACTAGCAGATCTTAAGAAAGAGTTAGCAGAAGCAAAAGATTTATTTTTGGCACAAAAGACAAAATGGGATAGTGAAAAATCTGCAGTTGAAAAGGTAAGCAAGCTCCGAGAAGAGATTGAAGGCTTAAATAGTGAGATTGCATTAGCAGAAAGAGAATATAACTTAAATAAAGCGGCAGAGCTTAAATATGGAAAACTTCCTATGTTAATGAAACAACTGGAAATAGAGGAAGAAAGAATCAAAACAGAAGAACACACACTGGTGCACGAAAGCGTAAGTGAAGAGGAAATAGCCAAGATTGTATCCAGATGGACGGGTATACCAATTACCAAATTAACAGAAAGTGAAAGAAATAAAACCCTTCACTTGGATAAAGAACTTCACAAACGAGTGATTGGGCAGGAAGAAGGCGTTATAAAAGTAACGGACGCCATTATAAGAAGCAGGGCAGGCATAAAAGATCCCTCCAAACCCATTGGTTCCTTTTTATTCCTTGGACCTACAGGTGTTGGTAAAACAGAACTTGCGAAAGCACTGGCAGCTTCTTTATTTGATAATGAACAAAATATGGTTCGTATTGACATGAGTGAATATATGGAGAAATATTCAGTGTCAAGATTAATTGGAGCACCTCCAGGATATGTAGGATACGAGGAAGGGGGGCAGCTCACAGAAGCTGTAAGAAGAAAACCATATTCTGTAGTACTGTTTGATGAGATAGAAAAGGCGCATCCAGATGTGTTTAATGTGTTATTGCAAGTCTTAGATGATGGCCACATTACAGATTCCCAGGGAAGGACTGTGGATTTTAAAAATACCATACTGATTATGACCTCCAATATTGGATCTTCTTATTTGCTGGAGGGAATTAATGATGCTGGTAATATCTCAACTTCTTGCGAGGCAATGGTAATGAATGACTTAAGAATGCATTTTAGACCAGAATTTTTAAATCGTTTGGATGAAACCATACTCTTTAAACCCTTAACAAAGGAAAATACCATAGGAATCATTGAATTACTAATAGAAGATTTAAATAGAAGGCTTATGGATAAACAGATTACCATTGAAATAACAGAAGCAGCCAAAGCCTATGTGGTAGACCATGCCTACGACCCTGTATATGGAGCCAGACCATTAAAGCGATATCTTCAAAAATACGTGGAAACATTAAGTGCCAAACTGATACTAATGGATCAGGTACACGAAGAAGATGTAATCTTAATTGACGTAAGAGACAATGAATTATACGCTATGGTAAAATAAACTACGTGCATTTTAACTGATGTTATTATATAATACCCATAAATAAGTATAGTAAGGAATATACTTATATGAATTCTTGTGACAGATGATTGTATGGATTTCTGTAATAGATAAGGGGGTATATAGTGACAAATTTGGATAAACTTGCCTGCGCTATAACCAAGGATCATGTATATATACAAACCCATAATTATCCCGATCAGGATGCCTTGGCATCCTCTTTTGGGTTGCAGGTTTTATTAGAGAACAAACATATTAAGTCCACTATTTGCTACAGTGGTCAGATTGATAAATATAACACCCAAAAAATGGTAGAACTGCTTCCTATGAAGATACTAAATAGTGAAGAATGCTCAATGAATGAAGAGGATGAAATCATACTGGTAGATAGTCAGATGGGAAATAGAAATGTTTATTCATTTCCTGGGAAAATCATAGCCTGTATTGATCATCACCCTATGCAAGGCGTAAATGACTATCTTTTTTTTGATATTAGAAGTCATATAGGAGCGTGTGCTACAATTGTTGGAGAATACTTTTTAAATAACCATATTGATATATCAAAAGATACTGCCACTGCTTTAGTATACGGGATAAAAATGGACACAGGTAATTTAAGCAGAAAAGTAACGGAATTAGATGTAGAAATCTTTAGTCTGCTATACAAATTAGCAGATCAAGATAAACTGCATAAAATAGAAAGCAGCAGTTTAAGAAAAGAAGATTTGCGGGCATACCAAGAAGCAATCACAAATTTAAAAATATATGGACGAATAGGGATTGCAAAAATAGGGAATCATTTTTCTGAGGCTATTTTAGGAAGTATTTCAGATTTTTTATTAACATTGGCAGAGATTGATATTACGCTGATTTATTCCTACCGAATGGGTGGTTTGAAGTTTTCTGTTAGAAGTGCAACACCTCGGATTGATGCAGGTCTATTGATAAAGAAGGCATTGGAGAATTTAGGAGATGGTGGAGGGCATGCTACGATGGCGGCAGGTTTTATACCAGATCTTCAAACAGAACTGGAAATAAATGATATGGGATCAATGGTAGAACAAAGAATTATTGAATTTGTCACAAAGCATCTATAATTTTCTAAATTAGTTAAAAAGTATATATAATATAATTAATTTTACAATATTATTTGACTAAATGAAACGAGCATGTTATAATACGAACGGTATATTTATCTGGATTAAGCATCTAGAGCAAAGGAAGTTAGGAATATAGCTAATATTGTTATTAAAGCTCTCGTCCCCAAAGACCAAGAGCTTTTTTTATGCAATAGTAGCAGGGGCGTTTTCTCTCTTTGGAGATGAATCTTTTTGCAGATGCTTAAAAAGCCGTTATTTTAAGACCATAATAACCATCAGCAGGATAAAAATATAAAAAGAATTCAAAGAAAGAAAGGAAACCTAAATATATGCAGACAGTAAAGTTTGAAGAATTAGGATTAAGTGAGCCTATATTAAAGGCTATTGTGGAGATGGGTTTTGAAGAAGCATCTCCTATACAGGCAAATGCCATTCCAGTAATTATGGAGGGAAAAGATATTGTAGGACAGGCACAGACCGGTACTGGCAAAACAGCCGCTTTTGGTATCCCATTGTTAGAAGCAATTGACCCAAAGGATAAGCACTTACAGGCAGTAGTACTAAGCCCTACAAGAGAACTTGCAATTCAGATAGCAGATGAATTTAGAAATCTTGCTAACTTTATGCACGGAATTAAAATACTTCCTATCTATGGTGGACAAGAAATCTCTAAGCAGATACGTTCCTTAAAAGCTGGTACGCAGATTGTAATTGGTACTCCAGGACGTGTCATGGACCATATGAGAAGAAAGACTGTTAAATTTGATAATGTAAAAATGATAGTTTTAGATGAAGCAGATGAAATGCTAAACATGGGATTCCGTGAGGATATTGAAACAATCCTTAAGGATGTTCCAGAAGAAAGACAAACAATATTATTTTCCGCTACTATGCCAAAGCCTATTATGGACATAGCAAAGACTTATCAAAAAGATGCACAGATTATCAAAGTTGTGAAAAAAGAATTAACAGTACCTAAAATTGAACAATATTATTATGATGTTAAACCTAAAAATAAAGAAGAAGTTTTATGCCGTTTAATAGATATGTATGATCCTAAATTATCTCTTGTATTCTGTAACACGAAAAAACAAGTAGATGAGTTAGTGTCCACTCTTCAAGGAAGAGGATATTTTGCAGAAGGTCTTCATGGAGATTTAAAACAACAACAACGTGACCGCGTTATGAATAGCTTCCGTAATGGTAAAACTGAAATCCTTGTAGCTACCGATGTTGCTGCAAGAGGTATTGATGTTGATGATGTAGAAGCAGTATTTAACTATGATGTTCCTCAGGATGATGAATATTATGTTCACCGTATCGGTAGAACAGGTAGAGCAGGAAGAACTGGTAGAGCTTTCACTATGGTAGTAGGTAAGGAAGTATATAAGTTAAAAGATATCCAAAGATATTGTAAAACCAAGATTATTGCTCAGCCTATTCCATCCATTAACGATGTAACAGCAGTAAAAGCAGAAAAGATTCTTGATCGTGTGCAAGATGTAATTGCAAATGAAGATTTATCTAAAATGGTTGAATTAATCGAAGCTAGAGTTAATTTAGCAGATAGTACTGCACTTGATATAGCAGCAGCTTTCCTTAAATTAAGCATGGGCGAAGATAATGATATTGAAGAAAAAGCACATTTTGAAGATTACGGTGATACTGGTGCTGAAGCAGGTATGGTTAGACTCTTTATTAATATCGGTAAAAAACAAAATACCAGACCAGGAGATATTCTAGGTGCGATTGCAGGTGAAACTGGAATGCCTGGTAAATTAATCGGATCTATTGATATGTATGACAAATATACTTTTGTTGAAGTTCCAAGAGAATATGCATCAGATGTTATTCAGGTAATGAAAGATGCTAAGATAAAAGGCAAGAGCATTAATATTGAACCTGCAAACCGTAAATAATAGTCGAATAATTTTTCATATTTAATTATCTAATAGGGATGATTTATTTTATGAATAACAAATAGTTAATAAATAATGGATGGATAAATTGCTTGCAGTTTATCCATCCATTTAACTTAAAGCCTCCTATGGTTAGAAAATTATAGCATCAATATAAAACCCTGTAAGTATTACAGATTATATCTGTTCTGGCTTACAGGGTTTTTCTAAAAATCATATCCAAAAGAATCCATCATTTGAAAATTATTTAAGATAGCATCACTATTTAATTTCTTCTGCCTATAGGATTTATCACTGGCAAGTAGAGCAGTGTAAATAATATCAATAATATATAAAAACATTATATTATTAGATAGAGAAACGGAATTATTGGCTATAATCTTATCTGAAATAATAAATTTAAAGTCTGAAAGATCGTTTAGTTTAGGAGAATCATAACTTGTAATCGTTAGATTCTTTGCACCTCGTTCTAAGGATACATTAGCAATTTGATAAATATCCCTCATCATAATGGTAGGTGCAATGAATATAGATAAATCCCCGGGTGAAATATTGGTGGACTGAATACGCATATCTATAATATCTGAAAAGGCTTTGGAACGAATTCCTATTTGATCAAACTTAAATTGCAGTTCTCTTGCTATTAAAGCTATATTAGAAAGAGAAAATATATTAATATTTTTGGTAGCACGAATACATTCTACAGCTTTATTAACTGTTTCTTCCTCAATCATGGCAGAAGTGTTCATCAGCATCTGTCTGTAGTCAGCCGTAACAGAGGAAATAAACCCATTATCACCGGAATAGGAATTTTGTTTCATGATGTTGTTGTAAAAGTTTTCCTGTGCAAGTGCTATTTTAAAGCCGTTAAAACCTTTATAGCCGATTTTTTTGCAGAAGCGATTAATGCTGGCTTCTGAGGTACCGGTCTCTTTAGCAATTGTGGTAATAGTGCTAGAAACCACTAAATCAGGATGATTTATAACGTATTGGCTGATTTCATTTTCACTCATGGTGAAGTTGTGCTGCATGGATACAATCTTTGATATTACATTTGACACCATTGGACAAACTCCTTGTATTTTAGTATCCCATATTATACTACACCTGCTAAAAAAAAGCAATTGAAAACATGGGGTGTGAAAATCATTTTCACAAACGTGCAAATTTTGAAAAAATATCTTTCAACAGTATTGACATATAATGATTTGCATGGTAGCATTATAACATAAAAACAAGTAATAAATGTGTAAAAATATATAAAATACACAAATAATATGGAAATATAATTTTAAAGCATTGGTAAAAGTGAAAATTATTTTCAACACTTGGAAAATGTGAATTTTGATTTGACAGGAGGAAGGCAGATGAAAAAAGAAATCTATGAAACAGTTTATGATGTTGTCATAGCCGGTGGTGGTGTATCTGGTGCAGTGGCTGCAATTGCAGCAGGCAGATGTGGAGCAAAAACTCTTGTGATAGAACAGTATGGATTTTTAGGTGGATCTTTAACTGCAAATGGGGTTGGACCGATGATGACCTTTCATGCAGGTGAAAAGCAAGTGATTGCTGGCATCATGGAAGAAATCGTACAGGAACTGGTAAATAGGGGATATTCTACGGGACATGTGAAAGACACCACCCAGTATATTAGTTATTTGACACCATTTCAGGCCGAAGGCTTAAAGATTGTTTTGGATGAACTTTTAGAAAAGGCAGGATGTAACGTACTGTTCCATACCTTTATGGGTCAGGTCAATACAACAGCTGGTATAATCAAATCCCTGACAGTTTGTAATAAAGATGGTCTAAATGAAGTAAAGGGAAATGTATTTGTAGATGCTACTGGGGATGGAGATGTAGCAGCCTTTGCAGGAGCCATGATGACAAAGGGAAGAGAAAGTGACGGGGCTATGCAGCCTATGACAATGAATATGAAATATTCTCATGTAGATAGTGAGATACTGAAACGTCATATTGAAGCATACAAAGAAGAGTTTCCTAGAATGATTAACAATATAGAACTCATGCATAAAACAAACCGGCTTTCCTTTGCAGGGTTTACCAAGGAATTTAATCAAGCAAGAGAACTGGGTGAGATTGATATTCTAAGAGAAGAAATTCTGTGCTTTGAAACTACAGTAAAAGGCGAGTTCATAGTAAATACCACCAGAGTATTAGGGTATGATGCCACAGACAGTGCTAGTCTTAGTGAGGCAGAGAGAATTGGAAGAAAACAATGCGAACAGTTAGATAAATTCTTAAGAAAATGGATACCAGGGTTTAAAGAGGCAGTATTAGAAGTAACAGGCCCTAATATTGGTGTTAGAGGTTCCAGGCAGTTAAAGGGTGTGTATACATTGACAGCTGAGGATATATTAGACAGAAAAGTATTTGATACAGTAATAGCCCATTCAGCTTATCCCATTGATATTCATAACCCTAAGGGAGAAGGTACAGAAAGTTCCTTTGTCTCCGAACCAGGAACCTATTATAGCATTCCTTATGAAGTAATGGTATGTGAGGAGATTAAAAATCTTTTGGTGACCGGCAGATGTGTATCTGCAACCTTTGAAGCGCAAGCGGCGATTAGAACTACCCCCACTGTCGGAGCTCTTGGACATGCTTGCGGCATAGCAGCTGCATTAGCCTCAAAAGGAGATGGTATAACTAAAAATATTTATATCAAAGGATTACAAGAAGAATTAATAAAGCAAAAAGCGTATCTAGATCTTAGATAAAACATAATTGATTCTGGACAAGAAAGGAATGGAAGAACTTAGTGAAAGCTCTTTAAAATTCTAATAGAAGATTAAGACTAGATAATGTAATTAGAAGTATGGAACAGAGTAAAATAAGCAGTCAAAGGTAACAAAAATAATACAGATCGCAAGTCTGTTTTATTCATAAGCAATAAGCTATAGGTATTGCCTGGGGCATTACCTAACATATTAAAGGAGGATTTTGTTATGACTTTACAAATCATTGGAATTTTAGGTTTGTTTGCTGTTATGGTCGCACTTATGATGACTCGCAAATTACCAACAATTCTGGCACTGCCAATTATGGCAGTTGGTATTGCCCTAATTGCAGGCATACCTTTTATCGGTGGGGAATTCAGCATTACAAAAGATGTATTAGAAGCTGGTTCTATGAGAATGAGTACTGCAATTGCAGGATTGTTCTTCGGTGGTATTTTTGGTAAGGTATTAGCCAAAGTAGGCGTTACCCGTACAATTATCCGTAAAGCAGCAGAAATGGCAGGAGATAAGCCACTGCCAATCGCACTTGCATTCTTAGTAGTATGCTCCATTATTTTTGCAGCATCTAATGGTCTTGGAATGATTATCTTAGTTGGTACTATTATTATACCTATTATGATTAGTGCTGGACTTAGCCCATTGGTTGCAGGAACTGTATTACTTTTATCAAACGGTATTGGTGTTACATTTAGTGTAAGTACCTTAGCAGTTTATATTGACGTATTAGGACTTCCACAGGATACAGTAACTTCTTATTCCTTACTATGCGGTATTCCTTTAATCATTATAGCTGTAGTTATGATTGTATTCATGACAAAATTCAGTAGAAAAACAAGAAAAGCTTGGGCTATGCCAGCTTCCAGTGACTTAACAGCTGAAAAGAATGTACGTGCTATTGCATTAATCAGCCCTGTTATCCCAGTATTATTAGTATTTATCTGGAAATTACCTTTGGTATCAGCAATTTTAATTGGTATCATTATTACTTTAATTTTAGCTACTCCTAAAAATGCAGTTCAAGTAGTATCCAGCGCATTTGTTGAAGGTATTCAAGAAACAGCAGGTGCAGCAGCTCTTATGATTGGTATTGGTATGGTATTAAAAGCTGTTATGGCACCTGAAGTTGCAGCAGTATTAGCACCAGTAATCAATGCAATTATTCCTACTAACAGCCTTATGTTCATCTTAATCTTCGGATTATTATCACCACTAGCTATTTACCGTGGACCACTAAACGTATGGGGACTTGGAAGTGGAATCGTAGCATTACTTGCTGCCAGCGGAATGAACCCTATAGCAGCTATGGTTGCCCTAAGACTTGATTCCAATGTACAGGCAGTGTGTGATCCAACTAACTCTCACAACGTATGGGTTGCTGACTTTACAAAAACAGACGTAAATGAATTTACAAAGAAAACAATTGTATGGATTATGGCCTCTACTTTTGTAGGACTAATCGTTGCAAGTTTCATGATTTCATTATAATAATAAGAATTTGTCCTGGTGCCAACTGTTCCAGGACAAATTCATAAAAAATACACCATATAGATATAAAACCCAAGCGCAAAGCTAAAATTATAATAGAACAAGAACTTCTTAAACAGGAAGTTTATCGTATTTCTTGATAGATTAGGACTTGAATTACTGACTTAAACTTAATAGAGTAAACTGTATTTGCACATTTCAGCATAATCCACTTGAAAATAACTACGAGTAGGATAATCAAAAAAAGCACGACCATGGGAGTAAAACGAATCAATATATCCTAGCCCGTATATGCAAGGACTAAGTAGCTGATCTGTGCAAATAATCACCTCCTAAATACTGATATATGAAGTAATCATAACAGCAGTAACATAAGGTAATTTTATAAAATAAACCAAACCAAATAACATAGAAAACACAGTATAAACTTTGATATAAATTTTATTACAACAGTAAGTACAAAATGGAGGTTCAAATGGGAAAAAAGGTAAGAATAGGTATTGACGTAGGCGGTACATTTACAGATGCAGTATTAATAGATAATGAAACTTATGAAGTAATGGCTAAACGTAAAATACCTACTACACACAAAGAAGGCGTTGCAAAGGGTATTGTAAAAATAATATCTGCATTAATGCAGGAAAATGGTATTCAACCAGATGATGTAATGTTTATTGCTCATGGAACCACACAAGCTACAAATGCTTTATTAGAGGGGGATGTGGCAAAAGTTGGTGTTTTAGGAATGGGAACTGGAATGGATGCCAGAAGTGCCAAAAGTGAAACCAATGTAGAAGATATCCAACTGGCACCGGGTAAATACCTTCACTCAGAACACACTTTTATAGACACAAAGGATTTATCAGAACAGACCATTGACGCTGCAATTAGTGAATTACTAGGTAAAAAGGCAGAGGTTATTGTTGCCTCAGGAGCTTTTAGCGTAGATGATCCGGCAGCAGAACTTATGGTTATGGATAGAGCCCAGACAAAAGAACTATATTATACAGGCGGACATGAAATATCCCAGCTATATGGGCTTAAAATGAGAAGTCGTACGGCTGTAGTTAATGCCAGTCTAATTCCTAAAATGATGGAAACTGCTAATATGACAGAACAGGCAGTACTGGATATGGCTATTGCGTCTAATCTTATGATTATGAGATGTGACGGTGGTGTTATGAGTATTAATGAAGTGAGAAAAAGACCCATTCTTACTATGTTATCCGGACTTGCCGCAGGGGTTGCCGGTGCCCTTATGTATGAAAAGGTTTCAGAAGGAATCTTCTTTGAAGTGGGTGGTACCAGTGTTGATATTTCCGTCATCAAAAACGGCAAGGTTATGATTAAATATGCCCAGGTAGGTGGACATAAAACCTATCTGCAATCTCTTGATGTTAGAACCCTTGGTGTTGCGGGTGGTAGTATGGTAAGGGTTAAAGATAAGAAGATAGTAGACATAGGGCCAAGAAGTGCTCATATTGCTGGTGTAGAATATGAATGTTTCTTAGAGGATTCAGAAATTACTGGAGGAAGTGTTGCATTTGTAAGTCCAAGAGATGACGATCCAAAGGAATATGTCTTAATAAAAGCAGATAGTGGTAAAGCTTATTCCTATACTTTAGCAGGAGCTGCTAATCTTTTGGGTTATATACCTGAAGATGATTACGCAAGAGGGAATCTTAATGTTACAAAGACAGCTTGGACTATTCTTGGAGATTATTTGGGTGTAACTGCAGAAGAAGCTGCCACACAGGTTATGGAACTTGCTCTTAAGAAGCTAAAGGTAGTTGTAAATGAACTTATTAACGAATATGATCTTGACAAAAAGTTTGTAACTTTAGTAGGCGGCGGCGGAAGTGGTATGGTTATTGTAAATGCACTTGCCAAAGACATGGGCTTTAAATGGAAACTTGCTAAAAATGCACCTTATATCTCAACCATTGGTGTGGCTCTTGCTATGGTAAGAGAACAAATGGAGAGAACCATTGTAAATCCAACAGAAGATGATATCAAAAAGATTCGTTTAGATATCATTGAAAAAATAGTACAGTCCGGAGCAAAGGAAGATACTGTAGACGTATCCATTGAAATTGATGCGCAGAAAAACATTTTACGTGCCATTGCAACAGGAGCCACAGAACTTCGCCAAAAGGACTTAAGCAATTCTGCCCTTACAAAAGACCAGCTGCAAAACATTTCAGCAGAAGCATTGGGAGCAGAGAAAGGCCAAACCGCCTTCCTGTATGAGACTGGCAGGTGGAATGTCTATAAAGCGATTACAAAAAAGAAGATTCTTGGTATTTTTAGCACGAAGAAAGAAAGTTTATGTATCATTGATCGAGAAGGAGTAGTAAGGCTGAAAAAAGAAAAGGCTATGAGTATAAAATTTAAAAAAGCCAACAGAAAGACAGAATTTAATGCCTTTTTAGACGAGCATACAATTTACTCAGATGCCAATGCAACCATTCCAAAAGTATTTGTATTTTACAAGGAAAAAATGCTTGATTTAACAGGAATGCAGACATCGGAACAACTGTATTCCATTCTGGATGTTGAAACTGAGAGTTTAAAGGATGAAGAAGAAATTATTGCAATTGCTTATAAATAGTTAGGGTATAAAACCTAAATAAGGAGTTGCCCAATATGGAGGCCCATATGATAAAAGATGAGGTTTTGGCCCTGTGCGAGTTATCCAACGATTTATTGTATCATAAGATTCCCGAAGATAAGCTGCTGTATTATATAAGAGAGGCCTTAAGGGCAGGGAAAGAAGAAGCGATTCCCTATAGGGGAGGGGATATACAAAAACTATGTAAAGAAAACAAGATAGAGATTGCGTATATAAAGGAAAGTAAAAAGACTTATGGAGTATCTTTCAGAGCCCAGACAGAGATGGATAAGCATCATTGTAAAATATGGATTTTTAAGGGTTCCATTGAGGAATTAAGTAGAAACAGTAGTTCTATGGGACGAAAGGGGATATCTTATGAAGAGGCACTTAATATTCATCTATCCCATGAATTCTTTCATTATTTAGAATTTACAAAAGGTGAATTTGTTGCTGAAAAGTTAGAGCCAATTCTTCGTATAAATCTGCCATTTTTAAAGAAAAAGGCCCATCTTCAAAGATGCAGTGAGATAGCAGCCCATAGCTTTGCAAAAGAACTTCTGGGTTTAAACGAGCTTCCTAATGTATATGACTATCTATACCTGATAAATTCTGGCGAGATGAAGGAATCAGAATTTAAGAATATGATAAATAACCATCAAATAAGACTTTCATAGGTTACCTTTGTTTCGATTCATGTAACCGGTTGAATTTAATAAGAAATACGGGGTATGTATGTTAATTGCAATAGAAAATAAAAACTTAAGAGGGACAGTTGATACATTTGGTGGAGAACTCATCTCACTAACCGATGGTTATTATGATTATTTATGGAGTGGTGATGAAAAGTTCTGGATTGGCCGTTCTCCTCATCTTTTTCCCATTATTGGTACTCTTAAAAATAATGAACTAATTACAGAAAATCATACATTCATTATTGGCAAACATGGTTTTTTAAGAAACAGTGAATTTAAAATATATGAAAAGCATAAAGATTCTATTGTTTTATATTTAAAAAGTAAGGAAGAGACACTAAAAATGTATCCTTTTCGTTTTACCTTTTATGTCACCCATAGGTTAACGGATAATGGTGTAATAACTACTTATAAAATAGTTAATGAAGATGACAAAAACATATATTTTAATGTTGGTGGTCATGTTGGTGTAAGATGTCCCCTTGGGTTAGGAGAAGAATTCTGTGATTATGAAATAATCTTTTCCGAGGTTCTCACGAAAGAGGTATACTTTCCTGAAAACGATGAGCCTATTCAATGGGAAAGTGCAGTGCCCTTCTTTCATAACAGTAAAAGTCTAGCGTTATCCCATGATTATTTTATAAAAGGCCCCATGATAATGAATAATATTGAGGCAAAATCACTTATCCTTAAGAGTAAAAAAAGTAATAATGGAATCAAATTCACCTATGAGGATTACCCTGTCCTTGCATTATGGACCTTTGGTGAGAAGAAGGCACCATATATTTGTTTGGAGCCATGGCATGGTCTGCCTGCTATGGAAGGAGACGGAGACTTCTGCGAGAAACCTTATAGTATTGCCCTAACACCAGGAGAGAATAAGATGCTTTCTTATGAGATTGAGATTATGGAATAAAATGAATTGAAATTATACAGTATTTAAGTTGATATAAAAGAAACACCTGAATAAATTTGAGATTACTTGCTAATATCACTTAAGATACGATGTAACATGGATCATACTATGGCATCATTTTCTCATCGAAATTCACGAAATACTTTTGTACTGGTAAGACAGGATATTTCGTACACTAAATTATACTTGATAAAATAAGCTCATAAACCGATTGATAGTAAGAATGAATACCTGCTAATTTTGCGCATTATGCTGAGGCTGACAATTCACTTATGTATTATGAAAGATGGTATAGAGAAAAATAGCACACTGTTTGACGAGTGAAACGAGGAGTTTGTGCTATGTATTTCTGTAAAATAGAATTCATAATAATTAGTGAATGCAGACTTAGTATTTAAGCAGAATAAGCAGGTATTCCTATTTACTTTCGAACAAAAATAGAGGCTGATTTTATCAAATACTCACATCAAGTAATCATTCAAGTAATCACATCAAGTAATTCTATAAATTCTATCAAACATTCCCACATAAAACATTGACGTTCGTTCATTGACAGATTAATCCATAATGTTATAATAAAGGAAACTTAAATCCTGATTTGGGAAATAAATGAATGATTCAAAGGTTAGGGGACATACTATGGCTAGAAATATGACATCTGGTAATATTACAAAACATTTAATTGGTTATTCTATTCCTATGATACTTGGCAACTTATTTCAGCTTACTTATAATGCTGTGGATTCCATTATTGTAGGTAAGTTTTGCGGGGAAAATGCTTTAGCAGCAGTGGGTACGGCAAATCCTATCTTAAATATTATTATATTTCTGATAATCGGAATCTGTATGGGTGCATCAGTTCTCATGAGTGAGTATTATGGAGCGGACAAAGTGGACAACCTCAAAAAAGAGTTAGCAACCACAATGATGATAGGAGGAATCATAACCTTCATCATTACGATTATCTGTATCTTATTTACAGAGTCTATTCTTCTATTCATTAAGACACCGGGTGAAATCTTACAACAAGCTGCAGATTATCTAAGAATCATATTTGCAGGTCTTGTGTTTACATTAATCTATAATGTTTATGCATATGGACTTAGAAGTACCGGAGATTCTAAAACACCAATTTATTTCCTTATTCTTTCTGCTATATTAAATGGAGTTCTTGATTTAATTATGGTTGGAGTGTTAGGTTATGGTGTAAAAGGTGCAGCTTATTCGACTATAATTGCAGAAGCTGTATCTGCTGTACTTTGCCTGATTCATGTATACAAAAAAGTCCCCTTATTGAAACTTTCCAGGACTGATTTCAAACCTGATAAATATATGATTCTTAATACCCTTCAATATAGTTGGTTTACATCCATGCAGCAAGCGGCATTGTATATTGGAAAGGTAATGGTGCAGGTAGCAGTGAATCCTCTTGGTGTAGACAGTATTGCGTCTTTTAATGCAGTTAATCGTGTAGACGATTTTGCATTTACCCCACAGCAGAGTATAGGAAATGGTATAACCACATTTATAGCACAAAACCGTGGCGCAGCAAAAACAGATAGATTAAAACGTGGATTTCATTCAGGACTAAAGCTTGAGATTATTTATTGGTTAATATTGTTTATTATTGTTTTTACAGGATCAAAATTTATTATGGGTTTTTTTGTTCCGGATAAAACCTCTGATATGGTGGCTATAGGAAATGATTATCTGAAATTGATGGCCTTTTTTTATCTATTACCAGCTCTTACCAATGGGATTCAAGGTTATTTTAGAGGAATGGGTAAATTAAACATAACGTTAATGGCAACCATGGTACAAATGGTAGTTCGTGTTATTTTCTCTTTTATATTTGCACCTTTATATGGTATCACAGGAATAGCCTATGCATGCCTTGGAGGCTGGATAGCAATGCTACTATTTGAAGTGCCAGTTTATTTCAAAATAAAAAAAGAAGAAAAAGTTATATAGATGTTTGCAAAATGCACATTTAATGCACGAAAAAAGTGCAATAAATGTGCATTAAAAGACAAATAACACCTTGTATTTAGACATTGATATGTTATAATAAACTTGCAAAAAATTATGGAAGGATGGGAAAACATGTCTTTTATTAATGAAGTAAAGGAAAATTTAATAGAGAACATTATACCTTTTTGGGAAAAGCTTAGAGATAATGAACACGGTGGATATTATGGATTATTGGATTTTGATTTAAATTTGCACAAAGAAGCAACAAAAGGTGTTATATTAAACAGTAGAATTCTTTGGTTTTTTACAAACGCGTACACAACTTTAGGAGATAAAGGGTGTTTAGAGCATGCAAAACATGCATATGAATTTTTGAAAAATTTCTGCTTAGATAAAGAGTATGGCGGCGTATACTGGTCCCTTAATTATAAAGGTGAAGCTGAGGATTCCACAAAGCACACTTATAATCAAGCATTTGCAATCTATGCCCTGTCCTCCTATTATGGTGCAACAAAGGATGAGGAAGCACTTAAAATTGCATATGGCTTATATGATTTAATTGAAACAAAATGCAGGGATAGTGTAGGTTACCTGGAAGCTTTTGATAGAACCTTTACACCTGTTGACAACGATAAATTATCTGAGAATGGACTTATGGCAAGTAAGACTATGAATACGTTATTACATGTATTTGAGGCTTATACAGAATTATATAGAGTAGACGGTAAAGAAGAAGTAGGAAATCGCTTAAGATGGATGATGGATCAATTTGCAGATGTTTTATATAACAAAGAACGTAGAATTTTAGAAGTCTTTTTTGATGAAAATATGAATACCATATCCGACTTGAATTCCTATGGACATGATATTGAAGCATCCTGGTTAATAGATAGAGGCTGTGAAGTATTAGGTGATAGTGCATATACAGAAAAGATGCTAAAAGTTACAAATGCTTTAAGAGAACATATACTTGAGGCTGGGTTTGATGGCACTTCATTAAATAATGAAATATTTAAAGGGGAAATTGATACCACGAAAGTATGGTGGGTACAAGCAGAGGCATTGCTTGGATACATCAATGGTTACCAGTTGGATTCTACAAAAACAGAGTATTTGGAAGCTTCTAAGAAGTTATGGAATTTTATTAACACATATATTATTGATAAGAGAGAAGGTTCTGAATGGTTTTACGACCTAAATAAAGATGGTGAACCTGAAAGCAAAAAAGAAATCGTTGGACCATGGAAATGCCCTTATCATAATGGAAGAATGTGTTTTGAAGTCATTCATAGAAATGTAGATTGGCAGTAATCTATCGAGTTTATAAATTACAGGCAATTGCCCAACTATCAGTATATCACGAAAGGACAATATTATGCACCCTAATTATTATGTAGAACTTGATAAGTATAATAAAACAATTAATAAAAAGAATGAAGTAAGCACTATTTACAATGGTATTTATGATCGTTATGTAAATCCGGTGTTAACCAACGAGCATATTCCGGTATTCTGGAAATATGATTTAAATGAGGAGACGAATCCTTATTTTATGGAACGACTTGGTGTAAATGCAGTATTTAATTCAGGTGCAATCCAGTTAAATGGTAAGTACTATTTGGTTGCAAGAATTGAAGGCAATGATAGAAAGTCTTTCTTTGGTGTAGCTGAAAGTGATAGCCCAACAGAAGGCTTTAAGTTCTGGGATTACCCTATATTACTACCAGATACTTGCAAAGAAGAAACAAATGTTTATGATATGAGACTTACACAACATGAAGATGGATATATTTATGGCGTTTTCTGTTCAGAAAGTAAGGATCATAGCATAAATGATTTATCTGCAGCAAGAGCAGAAGCTGGTATTGTAAGAACAAAGGACTTAAAAACTTGGGAAAGACTTAATAATTTAAAAACACTAAATTCTCCCCAACAGAGAAATGTTGTACTTCATCCAGAATTTATAAATGGTAAATACGCTTTTTATACAAGGCCTATGGACGATTTTATTAACACTGGATCAGGTGGTGGTATTGGCTTTGGTTACTGCGATGATATTACCAATGCGGTCATTGATGAAGAAATCATTACAAGTCAGAGAAAATATCATACCATTACGGAAGCAAAAAATGGTGCTGGTGCAGTTCCTATTAAAACAGATAAAGGGTGGATTCATGTGGCTCATGGTGTAAGAAACACAGCTGCTGGGCTTCGTTATGTAATCTATGTCTTTGCAACAGATTTAGAAGATCCTACAAAAGTAATTGCAGAACCTTCTGGCTTCTTTATTGCTCCACTAGGAGAAGAAAGAGTTGGAGATGTATCTAATGTAGCATTTACCAATGGCGCTATTGTAAATGAAAAGAACGAAGTTTATATTTACTATGCATCTTCTGATACAAGACTACATGTTGCTGCAACTACACTGGATAAATTAATTGATTATACCTTTCATACACCTGTAGACCCTCTTCGCTCAGTAGAGTGTGTACAACAAAGATGTGATTTTATAGCTAAGAATTTAGAATTGCTTAAATAATTAATTATAAAGAAATAAAAGGATTGGATGTTTCATATACATTTGACATTTGCGCAAATGTATGATGAAACACCCAATCCTTTTATTTTTTCTGGTTTAGATAGATTCATATTTCTTATATAGAAAAAAGAACCAGCTTGGTAATAATATTTTGATAGTTTTAAAATGGCCTTTAGGGCGTCCATACTAGGTACTTGTAATGCTTATGTAAATTTATAGAAAAGATAGTGAATATGTTATGTTGAAAAACCCTATATTAGGAAGTATAATGAAAAAAAGCTCTGGTACATCTTTGTTAGTCAAAGTTAAGCGAAGGGATTAAATCATATGATTAAATGGCTACCTGACAATATTAGGATCTCAAAATTCTCAGTAAAAATGTTTCTGCTAATTATTTTTTGTGTAGTTTTACCTCTTTGTGTTTTATGCTTCTATGTTAAAAATTCTATGGAAAACTTTATTCAAGAAAAAATGAGTGAAAAGATAATACAAAATATTTCTAAGAACGAGAGAAATATTCCTGATGCATTACAAAAACTAGCTATAATTGCAAATGCCTTTACATACGATGATGAATTAAGGGATAGAATGTCAAGTACTTCCTATTCAGAGTATAGCAATGCTATTTACTTTGATAAAATCATTAAAAGTATGTACATAAACGGTGATTATAATGAAACCCAAGGTATTAAAATAATTATATTTG
>DALYNO010000012.1:0-20358 GCA_031975295.1 Anaerocolumna sp.
AAGACTCCGTTCATAAAATGTTCATTGATGTGTTTGTCCTGGTAAAATAGATAAAAGTGTTGATTAGTAACTGGGGAAATGATACAATAAAGGCTGAATTAATTGGAAAGACTTCATATTAGAGAGTTTTTATGATAGTAGAAAGGCTTAAAAATTTATAATAAATTTATCATTGATTGGATGTAATCAGCGTTAAATATAACTGAATGAATATAAATATTACAGGAGTGAAATGGATATGGGTTTAATAACTAAAATATTTGGTACACACAGTGAAAGAGAATTGAAGCTAATTGGAAACACTGTTGACAAAATCCTTTCTCTTGAATCAGACATGGCTAAATTATCTGATGCGGAGTTAAGAAATAAAACAACAGAGTTTAAGAACAGACTTAGTAATGGTGAAACATTAGATGATGTTTTAGTAGAAGCCTATGCGGTAGTGAGAGAAGCTGCCTACAGAGTGCTTGGAATGAAACACTTTGGTGTGCAGTTACTTGGTGGTATTATACTTCATCAGGGTAGAATCTCCGAAATGAGAACAGGTGAAGGTAAAACACTTACTTCTACTTTACCAGCTTATCTAAACGCCCTAGAAGGTAAAGGCGTCCATATCGTTACAGTAAATGATTACTTAGCTAAACGTGATGCTGAATGGATGGGACAAATTCATGAATTCTTAGGTCTTAAAGTTGGTGTGATTTTAAACAGCATGGAGAATGATGAAAGAAGAGAAGCGTATGCTTGTGACATTACTTATGCTACCAACAATGAGTTAGGTTTTGATTACTTAAGAGATAACATGGTTATCTATAAGGAACAATTAGTGCAAAGAGGACTTCACTATGCTGTAATCGATGAAGTTGACTCCGTTTTAATTGATGAAGCCAGAACCCCTTTAATTATATCCGGACAAAGTGGAAAGTCTACTAAGCTTTATGAAGCCTGTGATATTCTTGCCAGACAGTTAGTAAGAGGTAAAGAAAGTGCAGAATTAACAAAGATGGCTGCCCTTATGAAAGAAGAAATCGAAGAAGAAGGCGATTTTGTTGTTAATGAAAAAGATAAGAACGTTAATCTTACAGCAGAAGGTGTTGCCAAAGTAGAAGATTTCTTTAAGTTAGAAAACCTTGCTGATCCTGAAAATCTTGAAATACAGCATAATATTATACTTGCCCTGCGTGCTCATAACTTAATGCACAGAGACAAGGATTATGTAGTAAAAGATGACGAAGTTCTTATTGTAGATGAGTTTACTGGACGTATTATGCCAGGTAGACGTTACTCTGACGGACTTCATCAGGCAATTGAAGCCAAAGAAAAAGTTAAAGTAAAAAGAGAAAGTAAAACCCTTGCAACCATCACATTCCAGAACTTCTTTAATAAATATACAAAGAAGAGTGGTATGACTGGTACTGCTTTAACAGAAGAGAAAGAATTTAGAGATATCTATGGAATGGACGTTATTGAAATCCCCACGAATTTACCGGTAGCCCGTGTGGATAGACAAGATGCTGTTTATAAAACCAGACGTGAAAAGCTTGCTGCGGTAATTCAAGATATCATTGAATCCTATAAAAAAGGTCAGCCAGTATTGGTTGGTACCATTACAATTGAAGCATCTGAAGAAATTAGCGAATTACTTAAGAAAAAGAATATACCTCATAAAGTATTAAATGCCAAGTTCCATGAGATGGAAGCTGAAATTGTAGCAGATGCTGGTCAGCCAGGGGTAGTTACTATTGCAACAAATATGGCAGGCCGTGGTACAGATATTAAATTAGGTGAAGGTGTTAGAGAAGCTGGTGGTCTTAAGATTATTGGTACAGAACGTCATGAATCCAGACGTATTGATAACCAGTTAAGAGGTCGTGCCGGCCGTCAGGGTGATCCTGGTGAATCTCGTTTCTATATTTCCTTAGAAGATGATCTTATGCGTTTGTTTGGATCAGAAAGACTAATGACAATGTTTAATTCTCTTGGTTTACCTGATGGAGAACAGATTGAACATAAGATGTTAAGTAATGCAATTGAAAAAGCACAGAAGAGAATAGAAGGTAACAACTACGGAATTAGAAAGAACCTTCTTGAATATGACCGAGTAAATAATGATCAGAGAGAAATCATATATACAGAGAGAAGAAGAGTATTAGACGGAGAAAGTATGAGAGATTCCATCTTTAAGATGATTACTGATACTGTTGAAGCTCAAGTGAATACTTGTATTAGTGATGATCAGCTTCCTGATGATTGGGATTTAGTAGAATTAAATAATTTAATTCTTCCAATTATTCCGTTAGAACCAATTACTTTTACCCGTGAAGAATTAGAAAGTATTAAGAAGAATTCTTTAATTCAGAAGTTAAAAGAAGATGCTATTAAACTTTATGAAGAAAAAGAAGCAGAATTCCCTGAAAAAGAACAGATCAGAGAAATTGAACGTGTTATTCTATTGAAGGTAATTGACCGTAAATGGATGGATCATATCGATGATATGGATCAATTACGTCAAGGTATCGGTCTTCAGGCATATGGTCAAAGAGATCCATTGGTAGAGTTTAAATTCATGGGCTTTGAAATGTTTGACGAAATGACAGATGCAATTAGAGAAGATACTATCAAAGCTTTAATGCATGTTAGAATAGAACAAAATGTGGAAAGAGAACAAGTTGCGAAAGTTACTGGAACCAACAAAGATGATACTGTGGCTGCAGGCCCTGTTAAGAGATCCAGTAAGAAGATTCAACCTAATGATCCCTGCCCATGTGGAAGTGGTAAAAAATATAAATATTGCTGCGGTAAGAGCAATTAATACAAAGGTTTTAAATTAAGATTGGAATAGAATTATTTTTCTATTCCAATCAATTACTATATAAAAGGGAAAGAGGTGATTAGGTGGTTGAATTAGATCAGTATAAATATACACTAAATTCTTATGCACAACCACTAATTGAAGTGGGGGATTCACTTTGACTTAGCTAATAAGTTGGAGAGAATTGACATGATAGAACATATCATGGAGGAACCTAACTTCTGGGAAGATCCAGATAAAGCCCAGGGCTATGTGAAGGAATTAAAGAATTTAAAAGATATTGTCGATGAATATAATAACCTGAAAGGTGAATATGAAGACATTGAAACATTAATTGAAATGGGATATGAAGCTAATGATGAATCTCTTCTACCTGAAATAGAAGAAATGCTGGATAAGTTCACAGTGGATTTAGATGAACTTAGACTTAGTACACTTCTCTCAGAGGAATATGATAAATATAATGCTATCCTAACACTTCATGCGGGAGCAGGTGGAACAGAAAGCTGCGACTGGGCAAGTATGTTAAGCAGAATGTACCAGAAATGGGCAGATAAAAAAGGATATACCACACAGATTCTTGACTTTTTGGATGGTGAAGAAGCAGGATTAAAATCTGTCACCATTCAAATCAATGGACTAAACGCCTACGGACATTTAAAATCCGAGAGAGGCGTGCACAGATTAGTACGTATATCACCTTTTAATGCAGCAGGTAAAAGGCAGACTTCCTTCGTATCCTGTGATGTTATGCCTGATATTGAAGACGATGTGGACATTGAGATTGATGAAGGTGATTTAAGAATTGATACTTATAGATCTAGTGGAGCAGGAGGACAGCACGTTAACAAAACTTCCTCTGCCATTCGTATCACCCACTTACCTACAGGTATTGTAGTCCAATGCCAGAATGAACGTTCACAGTTCCAGAATAAAGACAAGGCAATGCAAATGTTAAAAGCTAAATTATATCTATTAAAGCAGCAGGAAAACCTTGATAAAGAATCAGGTATTCGTGGTGAGATGAAAGAAATTGGATGGGGTAGTCAGATCAGGTCCTATGTTATGCAGCCTTATACTTTGGTGAAAGATCATCGTACTGGTGCTGAAATAGGAAATGCCATAAATGTACTGGATGGCAATTTAGATCCTTTTATCAATGCATATTTAAAATGGAATAGTACAGGTCAAGGTACAGGAAAAGAATAGACATTTATCTTAATAAGATTTGTTACGAATGAAAAGGGGGTACGAAGTTGGATAAGAACCAGAGTTTAAAAACAAAACAGGTTATCTTTACTTTGGATGGTGAGGAATTTGGATTTGATATTATGGTTGTAAATGCAATAGAAAAATATACGGATTTAATACAGGTTCCTAATGCACCATCATATATCCGCGGAATTATGAATTTACGTGGTGATGTTATACCTGTCTACTCATTACGTAAAAAATTTAACCTACAGGAAAAAGCCATCGATGAAAATACCAAATTAATTATCACCAAATCAAATGGTGTATTAATGGCCTTTGAAGTTGATGGTGTAAAAGAGATAATTGAAATTCCTACTGGCAGTATTAGTGAAACGCCTACTATCGTTAAGAGTTTGGATACATCTTATATTCAGAGTGTTGCCAACTTAAATGGCAGAATGATTCTTCTTTTGAACCATAATGGGATTTTAAGTTCCAAAGAACAAGAGAAGATTGAGAGTCTTATTACAAAATAAATTTAAGAATTTAAGCTAAGATATACTTCATAAAATCAGCTTTAAGTTAAGTTAGAAAGCATAGGTTCCCCTATATTTCATTTGCTTAGATGCTTCGTCTGAATTCATTCCTGCAGTTTTCCTATGAAAGAGCAGAGAAAAGAAACACAAACTCCTCGTTACACTCGTAAGACAGTGTGTTTCTTTCCTCTATTCCATATGCAAACAGCATAAATGAATGAAACAGACCCAGCATAATGCGCAAATGTAATCTAGGGTAATCTATGCTTTTATTTGTAGAAGATGAGCTGATTTTATAGATAAGCATTAGAGGGATTTTGCATAACACTTTCATGGGTTAGTTATTTTTTTTGCATATTTTGCCTAAAGTTTGATAATTTATTCAGGATGTGTTGAAAAAGGGGAGTAAATATGTTAGAATATCTTTCTGGGAAAGACAGTTGTTTTTTTGAAGCAAACATTGGGGATTATGATTTAAAATCAACGGAGGAAATTTAAATGGATGAAGGTAAATATTTCATTGTGAAGAAAAAGGCAGTTCCGGATGTTTTACTTAAAGTGGTTGAAGCGAAAAGATTGCTGGATTCTGAAAAAGTGTATACAGTACAGGAAGCTGCAGATATGGTAGGTATCAGCAGAAGTTCCTTTTATAAATATAAAGATGATATTTTTCCATTTCATGAGAATGTGAGAGGTAAGACCATTACGTTTATGCTGCAAATAGATGATAAACCTGGTTTATTATCCAATGTACTAAATTGTGTAGCAAAAAATGATGCCAATATATTAACCATCCATCAAAGTATACCTGTTAATGGTATTGCATCATTAACGTTAAGTGTGGAGATTCCCAGTCAGCTTATTGATACGGCTGTGATTTTTGATGAAATAGAAGGTCTTAAGGGTATCCATTATATTAAGATTTTAGCCAGAGAATAATTAAATGAGATAAGGTTTACACTTGTTATGGATTCAGATAGAGATTAAATAGTTGAGGTAAGAAAGGAGTTTTTATGGTTCAAATAGCAATATTAGGTTATGGTACAGTTGGTTCCGGCGTAGTTGAGGTGCTTGACGTAAATGGGGATAGTATAAGTAAGCGCTGCGGACAAGAAATTAATGTGAAATATATACTGGATTTAAAAGATTTTCCGGGAACCCCCATTGCTGACAAAATCGTTCATGATTATAGTATAATTATAAATGATCCAGAGGTCAAAGTTGTAGTTGAAGTTATGGGTGGTGTGGAACCTGCTTATAGTTTTGTAAAAGAAGCAATTCTTCAAGGAAAAAGTGTATGTACCTCTAACAAAGAATTAGTTGCGAAACATGGGGCTGAACTTCTTGAACTCTCCAAAGAAAAGCGTGTTAATTTCCTATTTGAAGCCAGTGTCGGTGGTGGTATACCAATTATCAGACCATTAAACCAATCCCTTACTGCTGATGAAATTGAAGAAATAACAGGGATCTTAAATGGGACCACAAATTATATTCTTACTAAAATGAGTAATGATAATTCAGATTTTGACACAGCGCTAAAAGAAGCGCAGGCAATGGGTTATGCAGAAAGAAATCCTGCAGCAGATATTGAAGGTTATGATGCCTGCCGTAAGATTGCCATTCTTTCTTCTCTTGCATTTGGTATGCAGGTTGATTTTGAAGATATTTATACAGAAGGTATCGGAAGTATTACAGATATCGATATTCATTATGCCAAAGTATTAGGTGCAAGCATTAAGTTACTAGGAACTAGCAGAAAAGAAAATGATGGAGTGCATGCTATGGTGGCACCTATGCTGATTAAGCCATCCCATCCTTTATATAGTGTAAATGATGTTTTTAACGGTATTTTTGTAAGAGGTAATGTAATTGGTGATGTTATGTTTTATGGCAGCGGAGCTGGTAAACTGCCAACAGCAAGTGCAGTTGTAGCTGATGTGGTAGATGCAGCCAAACATATTGGAACCAATATTATGACTTTATGGAGCAGCAAGAAATTAAAGCTAATTGATAGAAGAGAAACCAAGCACAAGTTTTTTGTACGTGTTAAGGATACAAGTGATGCGATGAAAGAAAAAATAGCAATGGAATTTGGCCAGGTAGAAGTAGTAAAAATACCTGAAGTAACAGATGAATACGCCTTTGTTACAGTTCCTATGAGTGAAGCTATCTTTGAAGAAAAGTCATCTCATATAGGTGATGTAATCAGTCGAATTCGAGTTATGTACTAATACTTAATTGTTACAGCGTGGCTGCATAAACTACCAAAATGCTATATGAGTGTTACTAGGATAATTAGCAAAACTGTAAGGATAAATAGGAATTATACTGATACAAGTAAGTACTCATGGAAGTACATTCTTGTATAAACTAGCAGATTATGCGGATTTTACGCAGAATGGAGATGTTATGAAGTATATTATCGTACTTGGGGATGGTATGGCGGATGAACCAATTAGTGATCTTGGAGGTAAGACTCCTCTTGGATTTGCAAATACCAAAACCCTTGATTATCTGTCTAAAAAATCTGAGATAGGATTATGTAAAACTGTACCGGATGGTATGAAACCTGGAAGTGATACTGCTAATTTATCCGTTCTGGGTTATGATCCTCAAATTTATTATAGCGGTCGTTCACCCCTGGAAGCATTGAGTATTGGTGTGGACATGAAAGATACAGATATTGCAATCAGATGTAATATAGTTACAGTTTCAGAAGATGATGTGCCATATGAAGATAAGAAGATTATTGATCATAGCGCCAGTGAAATAGCAACAGAAGAAGCGGCAATTTTGCTGCAGGCAGTGAAAGATGAACTGGAGAGTGATACATATAAATTCTATGTAGGTACCAGTTATCGTCATCTCACTATTTGGGATAAAGGAAGTGTTGCAGAGTTAACCCCTCCGCATGACATTTTAGGAAAAGTGATAAAAGAATATCTGCCTGAAGAAATGGCACTAAAAGCAATGATGGAAAAAAGTTATGACATTTTAAACAACCATCCAATTAATATAGCCCGTAGTGAAAAGGGACTTAATAAGGCTAATTCTATATGGTTTTGGGGAGCAGGTACAAGACCTGCTCTGGATAGTTTTGTTGATAAATTTCATAAAAGAGGGGCTATGATATCGGCAGTTGATTTATTAAAAGGTATTGCAGTAGGCGCCAAAATGAAAGTTGTGGAAGTTCCAGGAGCAGACGGAACACTTCACACCAATTATGAAGGTAAAGCCATGGCTGCTGTTCGTGAATTAACTGAAAATAATTACGATTTTGTATATATTCATGTAGAAGCACCTGACGAGATGGGGCATCAAGGCAGTGTGATGAATAAAATAAAAGCAATAGAGTATTTAGATGAAAGAGTTATTAAAGTAGTAAAAGACCAAATGGAGGCTCTTAGCATAGAATATAGAATGTTGGTAATGCCAGATCATCCAACACCTATTTACTTAAGAACCCATACCAGCAATCCGGTACCCTATATGCTCTATGATAGTACAAATGAACAAAGTAATGACTGGGAGTACAATGAAGCTAAAGCCGCAGACTCCGGCAATTATGTTAAGAATGGTTATGAAATGATTCTAAAGTTATTTAGTCATTCTTAATAAGTTAAAATAAATAAATCGTATTTAAATATATGACTTATTAGGAGGCCCCGAGTATGCTTATTGTTAAAAAGTTCGGCGGAACATCCGTAGCAGATAAAGAGAAAATCATGCATGTTGCTGACATATGTGTAAAAGAATATGAAAAAGGTAACCAAGTGGTAGTAGTTCTCTCTGCTATGGGAAAGCAAACAGATGAGCTTTTAGCACAAGCAAAAGATATGAATCCCAGAGCACCAAAAAGAGAAATTGACATGCTCTTAACCACAGGAGAGCAAATATCAGTAGCATTAATGGCCATGGCTCTTGACAGCTTAGGTGTGCCAGCTATTTCATTTAATGCGTTTCAAGTAGGTATTAGTACTACAAATCATTATGGAAATGCAAGCATTAAAGATATTGATATAAATCCGATTAAGCACCAACTAGAGAAAGACAAAATTGTAATTATCACTGGATTTCAGGGAGTCAATGACAGGGGGGATTATACCACCCTAGGAAGAGGAGGCTCTGATACCACAGCAGTTGCTCTGGCAGCAGCTTTATCTGCGGATGTCTGTGAAATATATACAGATGTGGATGGCGTATATACTGCGGATCCAAGAGTGATTCCTAAAGCAAGAAAATTAGATGAAATCAACCACGATGAAATGCTTGAACTAGCTTCCTTAGGTGCTGGTGTACTTCATAATCGTTCTGTGGAGGTGGCCAAAAAGTTTAAAGTACCTTTGGTAGTCCGCTCAAGCCTAAACAATCGCTATGGTACAGTAGTTAAAGATAATACGGACCTTGAGAAAAGAGTAATCAAAGGTGTAACTGCTGATACTGCAGTTAGTATTACTTTAAAAGAGATTGTTAGTAAGAGTGATGGTCCCCTGCAGATATTTAAGTATCTGGCAGATAAGAATATTAATGTTGATGTAATTTTGTTTTCAGGGCATTCGGTAACTAACCCCAATGAATTAGAAGAGACTTGCCAAACGAATGGAGAACTTAAATTCTTAGTATCAAAAAATAATCTAAGTGAGACAATAGAAATTCTTAATGATCTGAAAAAAGTTCTAGGGATTGGGGAAATAATAGTGGAAGAGGATCTTTCCAAAATATCAATTGTTGGAATAGGTGTAATGTCTGACCCGGCTATAGCTCCCAAACTATTTGAGGCTTTCTATGATGAGAAAATTCCGATTAAGATGGTTTCCACATCAGAAATTAAAATAACAGTTGTCATTGCTCATAAGTATACGGTTAAAGCAATAAAAGCAGTCCATGATAAATTTGATTTATGTTAAGGTTGTATCAAAAATTATATCAATCAAAGTACAACAGAGATTGCTATCATAATAAATCGTATCATTTCATTTAGATCAAAAACCTATTATATATTTCTGCTGTCCTGGCAAGAGGAGGGTAAGGGGTATATAATAGGTTTTATTTTAGCTAATAAAGGATTTAACTTATCCTACATATGGATACCAAATTTAAAATATAAAACATCACAAAAACCAAGTCTCATATATAAAAAAATTGTCTAATTGTGATGAAAATGCATTATTAAAACCAATTTAGTTGTATAATTGGGTCATTGTGATATAATGTGAAAGGTTTACTTATCAAAATAGAATAAGAAAAAGAGGAATACAGATTTATGAAAACATTTATAAAGTCCATATTGGCAGGAATTTGTATCAGTCTTGGGGGTGTGGCTTACTTAACCCTTGAAAATCACATTGTAGGAGCCTGTTTATTCACCATCGGGTTATTTATCATATATGTATTTGGTTTTAACCTTTATACTGGTAAGGTATGTTTTATCTCTAATGAAAAGCCTAAGTTTTTACTTACCGTATTAAATGTTTATATTGGTAATGCAGTTGGAACAATTGGAATGGGTACTATACTTCGCCATACAAGAGTATCTCATATTGTAGAGCATACAAAGGAAGTGGTTTCTGGCAAACTATCTGACACGCCTTTTAGTGTATTTATAATGGCGACATTGTGCGGTGTACTCATTTGCGTTGCTGTTCTTGGGTATATGAATATTAAAGATCCAGTAGGAAAGTATATTGCTTTATTTATACCAATCATGGTATTTTTATTATCTGGATATGAACATAGCATTGCAGACATGTTTTATTTTACAATGGCAGGTGCCTGGGATGTAAAAGCATTTCTATATATAAACATTATTGCACTTGGTAATCTGGTTGGTGGTATGATTATACCTATTGTTTGTAAATATACAGATGGTGTTATCTATCAAAGTCAAAGTCATTAAGCAGAAATACTGAAAACACCATGAGTGAATCATCTCTGAACTTATAAAGTTCAGCAAAGATTTACTCATGGTGTTTTTTTGATGCCTCATTACGGTATATCATTTCAAATGCCTTGGGCAATATTTATATCAAGGTTCTTAAGCTCATTGGTATAATTATCAATTTGCGTCTTTAACAGCTCCAAAGTTGTATCAATTGAATATACAGCATTGCTGTGCTTTAAAAATTCTAAGTAACTATAAAGGGAAGTGGCAATACTTTTTTCTTTTATATTGTAATGCATTGTCTCTTTGCCTGGATGTTTATATATAATTGATACACTATGATCTCCTGCAGCAGATATAATCAGATTAGATGGCAGTTTAAATATTTCCATATTAATAAGATAGCAAAATATTTTTCCGGCAATGCATTTTTCGTAGAGATTATTAAGAATATATAAGCAATCTTCCTTCTCAAAAGGTCTATACAAATCGTCAGGTAACTCAAGGAATCTGCCGTGCCTCCAGAAATACTCAATGCCTTCAAGGGTAAAATAAGAAGTAAAGGGTGAGCCGGTTTCTACGGTATGAAACAATTGACTGCTTAAAGTACCATACTTGGATATTAGCTGTTTACTGAGGTTGCTATCAGCAATATACTTTTTCGCTAACGTTAAGTTAGAGAAGAGGGCTAAGCAGGGCTGACTATATAAACTATAATTAAAATTATCTAAACCTGAGCTAGGCTGGGCGTCTACATAGTTATAATGTTCGTAAGTTCCAAGAAGGGGCTTGAGTTTATTCACAAGTGGTATGGTATTTACTTTTGAATAGTTAAATATTGATGTAAATAAGGTTTGAAAAGAGGCATGCTGATATAGTATAGCAGTATTAAAATCATTGGATAAGGTAACAACCTGGGACTTGGTTATAATCAGGTATGGAAATAAGGAAGCACTATTCATATGAGAGGGAATATCTTCATAATAAATATGAGGTGTATATTCACAACCCGTAATTAATAGAGGGGCAATGTTTTTTATACAGTTTAAGTTATATATGGCATGATCCTCTTTGCCTCCCTGTTCCTGTAAGCAAAATATATGGTCAATCTGCAGAGAATATTCACAACCCAGTATGGCCAGCAGTTCAATCATAAAATCATAGGTAGGCTGAATCATCATTTTAATAATACCATTAATGGAAGCTTCTGCTTCTAATACAGCTTTTAATAAGTGATTGATATCCTTGGAGCCATAAAACACCCCGTTGACTGCAGCATTCATAAAAGAGTGCTCATATTTTGAAGTAAAAAAGGTATGACCTATATTTGATTCATAGCAAAATTTTTCTAACATATCTTTTACTAGAAGATGCCTTAAATAAGTATCTTCACCTATGCGGGCTATGTGATAGTATTCTCTTAACTGCTTTGCTTGTCTTGGTGAGAGCATAAGAAATTCTATTAACTTCTCAAGAATCTCTTTATCGGCTGGGATTCTATCACCTGTAATCATTTTTTGTATCAAAGTACGGTCTACTCCACTTGCTTTAGAGAGACTTAGTATTTTAATATTATTTCGATAAATATGGTCTCTTAATGTCTTTGCAAATATGTCCATATAGTTATCCCCGTAGTATGTTAAATATTTAGTTCATAGTAATCCATAACCGACTGCTTTCTAAAGCCACAACTGGTATATATATGTAGAGCCCTATCATTAGCAGCAGCTACATCCAGACCAATGGAAGTTATACCCTTAGCTTGAATCAACCCGATGGCTTCTTGCAATGCTTTTGTGCCAAGGCCTTGTCCCCGGTATTCATTTATTATGCCAAAACCATAAATAAAAGCATAAGAATCACTTATATCAATGCAGATTTTGCCTATCAAATTGGAATTGTGGCAGATAAGATAGGTAGAATCCAGTAGATGGTAATCCGTATTTTCTTCCTGATCCGTGTCAGCTATAATAGGATCGCCAAATAATCTATGGTTAATCCTGTTGATATTTCCTTGCTCGTCAGTCTGCGCTTTCCTTAAGCATACTTGTTGCTGAGGGGGTGATGGTACAGGCTGCAATAACTGCATACCATACTCTGAAAAGGAGTAAATGCCACCTACTGATGCAAGAAAAGCTGCACCAGATACAGAGTTATGATCAGATAATAATAGCAATTTTGTTTGATTATGCATTTTTAACTCGGATATTGCCATTTGAAGAAGCTGGGTAAAAATATGCTGTCTTCGCCATTTCGGATGTGTTAAACCTGTTAGTTCATTTAATTCACCGCCGAAGTTGCATATTCCTAAGTATGAAATTAAAATGCCGTCACTATAGCAAAAGAATTCTGTTATCTGTTTCGTATCACTTTTCTTACAGTTAGCGTGAGATAGCTTATAAGCAAGTTCTAACTTAACGTTAACAGAGTCTGTTTCTTGGCATATTTTTAATAATTGATTTAGTTCTGTGAAATCATTCTCTGTAATGGCTTCCTTGGATAGGAATTTATAATTAGGTATAGAATACATAGGAGCCTCCTTATAGGACTTTAGGACTAATTGATGTTGGTATCATTATAGTAGATTGGTAAATAATTGTCAATTTAGACATGGGCATTTATTCCTTCAATATTTGGGGAGATATACCGTGAAGCAGTGTAATGGAGGCGCGTGTTCTAGTAAGAATGGTGGCTTGATTAATAAATATTTCAGTGTTATGATAATATGGCATGGTTTTTATAGCAAAAACTGTAACAAAGGAGTATATATGGATATTTTAAAACAATTATGTGAAGAACTGGATATTCGTTTAGGTCAAGTAGAAGCAACAGTTAAATTAATAGATGAAGGAAATACAATTCCCTTTATCGCCAGATATCGTAAAGAGGTGACAGGATCTCTAAATGACGAGGTATTAAGAAATCTTCACGAAAGACTACTTTATCTTAGAAATTTGGAAGAAAAAAAGACAAGCGTCTTAGCTAGCATAGAAGAACAGGGTAAACTTACAGAAGAACTTAAAAAACAGATTATGGATGCAGCAACTTTAGTTGTAGTAGAAGATTTGTATAGACCTTACAGGCCAAAGAGAAGGACCAGAGCGACGATTGCCAAAGAAAAAGGCTTAGAAGGTCTGGCTACTATCATTTTACTTCAAATGACAGCAAATCCAATAGCTGCAGAAGCAGAGCAATTTGTGAATGCCGAAAAGGAAGTAAACACCGTTGAAGAGGCCATTAGTGGCGCTATGGATATTATTGCAGAAAGCATATCCGATGAAGCGGACTATAGAATCTATATTAGAAAGATTACTTTTGAAGAAGGGGTAATGGTCAGTACAGCCAAGGACGACAAAGCCCAGAGCGTATATGAAATGTATTATAACTTTGAAGAAAAACTTTCTAAACTGGCAGGGCATCGTGTGCTGGCTCTTAATAGGGGTGAGAATGAAAAAGTTCTTTCTCTTAAAATATTGGCACCAGAAGAGAGAATTTTAACTTACCTGAAAACAAAAGTGATAACCAGAGATAATAAAAATACCACGGATATTCTTTGTAACACAATAGAAGATAGCTATAAACGTCTTATTGCGCCAGCCATTGAACGAGAGATAAGAAGCGAATTAACGGAAAAGGCAGAGGATGGAGCTATTAAAGTATTCGGCAAGAACTTAGAACAACTCTTAATGCAGCCTCCAATTACAGGACAGGTAGTATTAGGCTGGGACCCTGCTTTTCGTACAGGTTGTAAGCTTGCAGTAGTGGATGGAACGGGTAAAGTGCTAGATACTATTGTAATCTATCCCACAGCTCCTCAAAATAAAGTGGAAGAAGGGAAGAAGGTTGTACTAAACCTGATTAAGAAGTATAACATTACATTAATCTCTGTAGGGAATGGTACAGCTTCCAGAGAATCAGAACAAATTATTGCAGATATGCTAAAAGAAACTGGATTAAAAGTGCAATACATTATTGTGAATGAAGCAGGTGCTTCAGTATACTCAGCCAGTAAGTTAGCAACAGAAGAATTTCCTAATTTTGATGTAGGACAAAGAAGTGCTGTTTCCATAGCCAGAAGATTGCAAGATCCTTTAGCAGAATTGGTTAAGATTGATCCGAAGTCCATTGGTGTTGGACAGTACCAGCATGATATGAACCAGAAGAAGTTATCAGAAGCCTTAACGGGTGTAGTGGAAGGCAGTGTTAATAAAGTTGGTGTTGACTTAAATACTGCTTCAGCCTCCTTGCTTGAATATATATCAGGTATTACCAAAGTAATAGCTCGTAATATAGTTACCTACCGTGAGGAAAACGGCAGATTTACAAACCGTAACCAACTTCTTAAAGTAGCCAAATTAGGACCGAAAGCTTATGAACAATGTGCTGGTTTTATGAGAATATTAGAGGGTAAGAATCCGTTAGATGCTACAAGTGTTCATCCAGAATCTTATGCTGCAGCAGAACAACTTCTGAAGAAGTTATCTCTAAGAGCAGAGGATATGAAAGGTGGTAAGTTATCCGGATTATCCAAAATGGTGCGTGATAAAAAAGCGATGGCAAATGAACTTGGGATAGGGGAAATCACACTGGATGACATGATTAAGGAACTAGAGAAACCCGGCAGAGATCCAAGAGATGAAATGCCAAAGCCTATCCTGCGTACAGATGTTCTAGAAATGAAAGATCTTTCTGAGGGTATGATTCTAAAAGGAACGGTACGTAATGTCATAGACTTTGGAGCCTTTGTTGATATAGGCGTTCATCAGGATGGTTTGGTACACATTTCACAAATTACCAATAAGAAATTCATCAAACATCCTCTGGAAGTAGTTAGTGTGGGTGATATTGTTGAAGTGAAGGTTATGAGTGTGGACCTAGCCAAGAAGAGAATTCAGCTTACTATGATACTGTAAAGATTACTTCCATTTCAGTTTTGTATTTTGCAGCGGATAATATAGTAAACTATGTAATGTGAATTCAGGTACTCATATAAAAACTTAAGAGATCTAATTGAAAAGACTTATGCTGACAATCCTGTCAACATAAGTCTTTTTTTATATGGAAATTATGAAATAATCTATAATACTGTCAAATAACTAAAAAATACACACAATTATAGCAAAAAGTGCGATGAAAACATTAAAAAATCAGAATATTTTCCTTGTTAAACCATTTTTCATTCTATATAATTTAGAATTAATTGAACAATTTCCAATAAATGTATAATTATAAATTCTACAAGGGAGGAAAGGTATGAACACTAGATTAAAGATATTTACACCTTTGTGTATTATTTTTGTTACCCTGGCAAGTGCTATTCTCGCTGGCAGCAGAAATGAAAATAAATTAAATCCGTATCAGAATACAGAAGTATTAGCTAGGACCCCATCAAAGCAGGAAGTTTTGACCAAAGCAAAACCCAGAATATTAAATATAATTGATTCCAATATAAGTGACTCTACTAAGTATCATAAAGACACTGTAAGGATTGAATTACAGAATTACATGGAGCAGTACGATAAGGGCAAAGACCAGGAATTTAGAATTTTGTTAGAGCATAAGCTGCAAGATTTACAAGAAATTATTCATATGGAACAAAAGGAATATTTCAGGGAGATGTCTCTGGATGCAAGGACACCTGCTACAAAAATTCTTACTGATATATGTGAACAATACGGCATGGGTATTACTTACGGGATGAATGGTGATATTGTAATGCTAAGGGGTATGTCTGGAGAGTATATATTTGAGAATGAAATGGCAATGGAGAGTCCGGATTTAAGGCTTGAAGTCTTACTTGGAATCATGATTGCTATTACTGGCTTTATTATCATTTGTATTTATATAGCGAAGAAAAAACAACTCTTTATAAAGGATGGGATATACGATGGATATAATAAAGAAGGGTTTGCCTAATAAATTTTTACTAGCTGCGGATGAAATATGCCTGGTAATCTCCTTTGTGTTAGCTGCCTGGATACGATTTGGTAAGGTTACAGCGCTCTGGTACAGCACCATTTACAGCCTTGCCTCCTTAGTAATATTTCTATTATACGTAGTTATCTACTATCGCTATGATACTTATAGTAAGTTATTTAAGCGTGGTTACATAGAAGAATTTCTTACAGTAGTAAAAATCAATTCTATTCTGGCAGTACTGTTAACAACCATTCTCTTTTTGTTACAGCAGGGAACCATCTATTCCAGATTGTTTTATCTTTATTTTTTTATCATTAATATTCCTTTGAACTACGGGGTTCGCCTACTTTATAAAATAGTATTTCTAGAAGTGTATAAGAATAGTTCTGCCAGTAAAAAGCTTATGATAGTTACAACCTCCATGCAGGCTGGGGAAGTGCTTAACAATATCAGATATGAAAATACTTGGGAGTATGAAGTAACTTATTTAACCATAATAGACAAAACCCTGACTGGTGAATCCATACATGGGATTGTTGTAAAAGCAGGCGCAGAGGATATCTATGAAATGGCAAGAAAGCAGGTAATCGATGAGGTGTTAATCCATGTGCCAGATGGTGTTACCGAATACTTTAATTTAGAGTATGCCATACACCAATTTGAGAATATGGGTATTACAGTTAATTTAAGTATTAATACATTTGGTCTTAAAATACATGAAAAAAAGGTATCGGAATTAACTGGTTATTCCGTTCTAACCTTTAGTTCCAAGCTATTTAATGAAAATCAGTTAATAGCCAAACGTATTCTTGATATCACAGGAGGTATGGTAGGCTGTCTCATTACCATAGTACTTACTATCATCTTGGCGCCTGTTATTATGATGGAATCTCCCGGGCCAATCTTTTTCTCTCAGGTGAGAATGGGGAAAAACGGCCGAAGATTTAAAATCTATAAATTTCGTTCCATGTATATGGATGCAGAGGCAAGAAAACAAGAGTTGATGGCTTTTAATGAAATGAATGGGTACATGTTTAAAATAACCAATGACCCAAGGATTACAAAAATAGGTGCTTTTCTTAGAAAGACCAGTCTGGATGAATTTCCCCAGTTTTTGAATATCTTAAGAGGTGATATGAGTCTGGTTGGGGCAAGGCCGCCTACAGAGGAAGAATTCTTACAATATGAAGGCCGCCATAAGAGAAGGCTGGCACTTAAATCAGGATTAACAGGCCTATGGCAAGTCAGTGGCAGAAGTGATATTACAGATTTTGAGGAGGTTGTAAAATTGGATTTAGAATATATAGATAATTGGTCATTAATGAGCGATATAAAAATACTGTTAAGAACCGTATGGGTAGTCATATTTGGGCGAGGTTCCAAATAATGAGGGAGAAAAAAATGAAATGGATTGATATTCATAGCCATATCCTGCCGGATACTGATAACGGAGCAGTAGATTTGCATCAAACCATCGCGATGTTAGAAATGGCCCATAAGGCAAATATAACAACAATTATTGCAACACCCCATTATGGTGTAGGTTGCAGAAATCCTGAGCCTGCTGACCTTTATAAAAAACTTGAAGTGGTCAGACATCAGGCCAAGCTTATACATAAGGATTTATCCATAGATTTGGGAAACGAATTATATTATAGCGAGGATATTATACGCGATCTGAGAAAGGGTCAGGCACTTACTTTAGCAGGAACAAGATATGTGCTGGTTAAATTTCCTGAGGCAGTAACCTATGAAGAAATGAAAACAGGCATACATAGGCTGCTAATATATGGCTACTTGCCTATACTGTCCCAGGTGGAGAATTATACCTTCTTACAGGGTGAATATGAGAAGATAAATGACTTAATTAAGCTTGGTGCTTACATGCAAATGACCATATCAAATATAAACGGAGGCTTTGGGAACAAAGACGGATATTATGCTAAGAAGCTACTAGATTATGGCCTTATACATATGTTTGGTACAGATGCTCACTCCGTGGTGGGCAAAAGTGAAAGAATAAAACAGGGCATAAGCTTTGTACAAAGAAGATATGAAGAAAGTTTTTTAGCGGAGGTATTTACAGGTAATGCAAAAAAACTATTGCAGAATCAGTATATTTGAGATGGATCACTTTATAACAGAAAGGTAAAGTATAACATGGAGAAAGAATTCGGGGAAGAAATAGAAATAGACTTAAAGGATATAGTATACCTACTTTTAGATAAATTGTGGATTATTATATTTGCGACTATCATATGTGCCTTATTTGCAGCTATTGGAACCAAGTTATTCATTGAACCAAAGTATGAATCTACCACGAAATTATATGTAATCAATCGACAGGATACCAGTAAAGTCACAAGTGCAGATTTGGCAACAGGTACCCAGCTCACCAAGGACTTTCAGATACTGGTTAAGAGCAGACCAGTAACAGAGCAAGTAATAGCTGAGCTTGATTTACATATATCCCATGAACAATTAGTCTCCTGTATAACAGTGAATACGCCAGAAGATTCCAGAGTCTTAGAAATTACCGTAACCTATACAGATCCATATACGGCCAAAAAAATAGCAGATACCCTGGGTAATGTATCGGCCCTTAAGATGGTATCCATACTGGAAATGGAAAAGGCCAATACCGTTGAACCTGGAAATGTACCCTATGGTCCCATCTCTCCTAATATTGCAAAGAATGGCTTCCTTGGTGGAATGGTTGGAGGATTTCTAGTGGCAGCTATCTTTCTAATCAGGTATTTTATGAATGATTCCATCAAAAGTGCTGAAGATATAGAGAAACAATTGGGACTTACTATACTGGGAAGCATTCCTGTTGATGATGAATTAACAGAATCAAAAAGAGTTCGTGCCGAGCTGAAAAAGGCATATAAAAAGGGCTATAAGGGAGGAGTAGAAAATGCAATCTATTAACTTTGGAAAACTGAGTGAAAGTAACTACGCAAGTACCGAAGCTTATAATACGCTTAAGACCAATATTCAATTCTGCGGAAAAGATATGAAATCCATTTGTATAACCAGTTGTACCCCCAATGAAGGTAAAACCAGTGTATCCTTTCGTCTTGCCTCTTCTTTTGCTGAAAGTGGTAAAAAAGTACTTTTTATTGATTCTGACCTGCGCAAGTCTGTGTTGTTTGGACGTATGAAAATAGATAAAAAAATGATAGGCCTATCCCAGTACCTCTCCGGTATGAATACCATGGAGGAAGTAATCTATCATACCAATATTGATAATATGGATATGATTATAGCAGGCCCAGTTCCCCCTAATCCCCTGGATTTACTCTCCAGTGAACTCTTTGTCCAGTTAATAGAGAAGCAGAGAGAGCAATATGACTATTTAATTATCGATACCTCTCCCCTTGGCATTGTTATAGATAGCATTAATGTTGCGAAAATATGTGATGGCACCATCTTATTATTACAAGCCAATGCGATTAGTTATAAATTTGCTAAAAAAGTTGTTGCCCAGCTGGATAAAGCGGATTGTAAAATCATTGGCACCATACTAAATAAAGTGGGAGAAAAACATAGAAGCTATTATGGTAAAAGGTATGGCAAAACCTATGGAAAATATTACGGAAACTATTACAACGAATATAAATTACCAGGTATTTAAGAACGGAGCGACCTATGAAGAAGTTTATTATACTTGCAGGTATCTGGACCTGCTTATTAGTTGGGGGATTTATAGCCATTCTGTTAACTGAGGACCGGACCGGTCCCATTATTTCAGTGAATGGTACCGATATTGTATATAATCAGGCAGAAGATAAAGACTCACTGCTAGCCTATGTAACTGCTGTAGATGAGAAGGATGGAGACGTTACTGCCTCTGTTATGGTGGCAGACATTCTTCCCTTACTTGATAAAACTTCTGCTAAAGTTGTATATGTAGCAGAAGATAAAAGTAACGCCGTAACTAAAAAAGCGGTATTTGTAGGGTATACGCCAATGCCCGTAGAAGAAGAGGCACACCCTGTTCATGATACAAACAA